>NC_023033.1:1347812-1637812 GCF_000505665.1 Thermosynechococcus sp. NK55a
CAATTGTGGAGACAGGGAATACCCTGACCCTCAATGCCAACAGCAACCTCGGCAGTGGCAACCTCACCCTGATTAGCCAAGGGGGTGTGCAACAGAATGCAGGCGGCGGCATCACTGCCGGTGGCCTGGGCGTGAAAGGCAGTGGCACCTTTGACCTGAATAATGCCAGCAACGATGTGACCACCTTTGCTGCCAACGTCAGCGGCGGCGTCACCTTCAGCGATGGCAATGGGTTTAGCCTAGGTCAAGTCACAAGCAGTGTCCCTGGCAGCGGTGGGAATGATACCCAGACCACCACCGGCCTGACCACGAACAACAACGATGCCATTCTCGACAGTGGGACGGGTGGTCTGACCCTCAGTGCCAGCAGCAACCTCGGCAGTGGCAACCTCACCCTGATTAGCCAAGGGGGAGTGACGCAGTTTGGTACCGGTAGCATCACTGCCGGTGGCCTGGGCTTGCAAGGCACAGGCACCTTTGACCTGAACAACGCCAGCAACGATGTGACCACCTTTGCTGCCAACGTCAGCGGCGGCGTCACCTTCAGCGATGGCAATGGGTTTAGCGTAGGTCAAGTCACAAGCAGTGTCCCTGGCAGCGGTGGGAATGATACCCAGACCACCACCGGCCTGACCACGAACAACAACGATGCCATTCTCGACAGTGGGACGGGTGGACTGACCCTCAATGCCAGCAGCAACCTCGGCAGTGGCAACCTCACCCTGATTAGCCAAGGGGGTGTGCAACAGAATGCAGGCGGCGGCATCACTGCCGGTGGCCTGGGCGTGCAAGGCAACGGTACCTTTGACCTGAATAATGCACCCGTGATAACAGCAGTTTTTGCTGCTAATATAAATGGTAGTCTACTCTATAGTGGCTTGAATTCAGTTGCGATTGGTACAGTAGCTAGTACTGTTGGTAGTGATAGTGTTACAACCAGTGGATTGAATATTGGTGGTAGGCAGCTCCCCAGTAATAGCCAGGTTACTTCTGAAACGAAAGTAGAAATAGGAGGTAGCGCTACGGTAGCGACAGGAACAACCAAGATCAGTTGTTCTCGTAATATTGAGCAAGCTAAAGAGGAGAATCAGGAAAGTAAATCGAAGTCTCGTCTTGTCCTTATCAATGGCCGAGAAACCTCTGTTGACCCAGTCACACGACTTACAGTAGATGAAATTAACGAAAAGGAATCTACTGATTTTAATGATGATGGAAACTGCGTCAACCTTGAGCTAAATGCTGATAATGTGAGGCAGTAGCTTTCTCGGTGTTTGGAGACTGAGGCATACTGTAGGCTTATCGGTGATTGAATAAAGATGGCTTAAAGTGTTTTTCTCTTAGAGAAACTCAGCCACTGTTAGTTTTATGCGGATTCTATTTGTAGAAGATGATCCTGAGCAACTGGAGCCATTGAGTACTGCGCTCTCCCATAAGGGGCATTTGGTAGATGGAGTGCAAGAGGGAGAAACCGCTCAATGGTTGATTCAGGAGAAAACCTATGACCTGTTGATTTTGGACTGGATGTTGCCTAAGGTGAGTGGCGTTGAGTTGTGTACCCAGTGCCGCCAACAGGGAAAGAACACGCCAATTCTGTTGCTTACTGCCAAGGACACCACTGCCGATAAGGTGATGGGGCTCGATGCAGGCGCCGATGACTATCTGATTAAACCGGTGGATGTCATGGAATTGTTGGCACGAGTGCGTGCCCTTGGTCGGCGATCGCCCCAATGGCTGGGAGATCAACTGCATTTACAAGATTTAGTCCTTGATCTATCCTCGATGAAGTTAAAGCGGGGCGATCGCACCCTCTTACTCTCAAGACGGGAATACCAGTTTTTAGAATTTTTCCTGCGTCATCCAGGCCAAGTGATCACTCGTGAACAATTAGAGCTAAATCTTTGGGAGTGGGATAACCAACCAGAAAGCAATGCAGTGAGTACTCAAATTCGGCGGTTGCGCCTGCGTCTTGAGGAAGTGGGATGTGCCGATTGGCTAGAGACAATTTACGGCATGGGCTACCGCCTGCAGGCCAATTCCTAAAGAATCATCAAATGCTGCAGGAACTCCAGCTAGCAGCCCAGAGATGGCAGCAACTGCCCCCCACGCGGCGGGGGATAGTGATCATTGCGCTGCCAGTTTGTTGTCTTTTGGGTACCGTGGGGGTCCTGATGTGGTTCAGCGCCAGTATTGCTAGTTATGAGCGCTGGGTGCATCACACACAACGGGTGAAAATTGAAGGACGTGAACTATTAAATCTCCTCATTAATGCCAAAACGGGTGTACAGGGCTATCAACTGACTCGTCAGCCGGGTTTTTTGGGGCCCTATCATAGTGCTGTTGCTGAGCTACCCTTGACCCTAGAAAACCTAGAGAACCTAATCAGGGATAATCCTACACAACTGGCACACTTTCAGCAGCTCAAATCCCTAGTCACAAATGTCCTTGACATTCTGGCAAAACATGTTACGCTTCAGCTCAATCCATTCTCAGAGGATGCAACCCAACGCTACTACGTTGCTCAGCAACTGGAGCAGGCAGAACAAGCGATGGATCGCGCCCATGCAGCGATTGATGCATTTTTGATGGAAGAAGAACGGCTTTTGCTCGAACGCCAGCAACGCTCAGAAACATTGCGGCGAATGAATAGCTTTGTTATTGTTGTGGCGGTTGTTGTTGGACTAGGAAGTAGTGGCCTAGCCATATATTGGTTTCAACAGCTTCATCAGGAACTGGATCGACGGGGACGCCGCCTGGAGGCTGCGTGCGATCGCTTGGCTCGCTTTACGGCCAATGCGTCCCATGAATTGCGGGCACCCATTGCTGCTATCTTAAGCCATGCCCAAGTGGGACTCCTGCTGGCGCAAGAAGCCCCAGAGCAATGCCAACTTCGGCTAGAAAAAATAGCAACATTAGCCAAGTTCATGGGGCAACTAGTCAATGACTTATTGTTTCTCGCCCGCTATGAAGGAGCGTCATCTCCTAATTTTACAACATCTTTTGAATTAGTAACATTACTGGAACAAATTGCCCAAGAATGGCAAGAAACCTGCACAGCAAATCATGCGTTCCACCTTGAACTAGCCTCAATCTCTGCAGTGGTTAGGGGCGATCGCGACCTGATTAAACAAGCGATTCTTAATTTGCTCCATAATGCCCACCGCTATACGCCGGCGGGTGGAACAATTACCCTGCGCCTGGAAGTTGCAGAGCGTTTTGCTGTGATTGAGGTCAGGGATACCGGCATGGGCATTAGTGCCACGGCACTGCCCCACATTTTTGATTATTTCTACCGCGATGAACGGGTGCGGCAGCGGGGTATCCACGGTTCAGGACTAGGATTGGCAATTGTCCGCCAAATTGTGGATCTCCATCGAGGAAGGGTCGCTGTTGCCAGCCAAGAGGATCAAGGCTCAACCTTTAGCATTAGCCTACCCCTGGCCTCTAACTGAAGTTGTCATATTTGTGTCATTTTTGTTGGTTATCCTCAAGGTGTTCTGGAGAAAACACCAGGATTAAACACCCCTGAGCTATGACTTCTACCAGTTGAACGGAGGATAAAACATGCAGATTCAACGACTACAACCTCTGATGGTTGCCACCCTTACGGCCCTAGCGATCCCCCTGGCGATCGCCCCCCCTAGTCTTGCCCGTCCGGGTTGGGATGGGCCACCCATAATGGCGCGCGAAGCAGAAAAAGCATTTCGCGATCTTTCAAAAGCGGAATATGAAGGCACACGAGCCAAAGGCATCGGCGGTGCCGATACGACGCTCCTCAGTTTGGGCGATCGTCTGTTGGCCACGGCGCGCCAGCAGCAGCAAAGTAATAACTACTTCGCCGCCAAGGAAACAGCTAAGGCAGCTGCACGAGTTTATGAAGCTGCTCGTAACCTTGCCGAAGCTCGCACGGAGCAAGCTTTTCTTTCCCGGAGCTACTACGATGCTCCCTTCGTTGTCAGTCGTGAGTTAAGTCGCACCGAAGCAGAAATGGCCTACTATAAGGGTACTAACAGCACAATCCGCGACCTGTACAACCGGGGCCGCCAGCTCGCTCAACCAGCCACCGTCAGTGCAACTACACCCCCACAAACAAACGGGAACATTGCCTACTTGGCTACGAATCGCGCTGCTGTTCAACTCCTGAAAGCAGCCCGCCACCTGATGCGAGCCGAGCTAGGCTTTTAAAGCTTGATTAGATTAGTGGTAGGGGTAAGTGTCATCTTGCCCCTAGGGTTTTACCCCATTGCTCAGCCCCTCTCCCTAAATTACCCAAAAACTGGGTTTAATGTTTTACTCTGGGGGCTAGCCCTCGGTTTATAGAGCGGCACAAGAGTACCCATCCCCTTCAGGGGATATGGGAGCATCACGGTAAGGTAGGTACCAAGTTCTTGGTCAAGCCATCTTCCTTAGGATTTGGAGGGAACCTGCAATGGTCGGCAAGGTCACTGAACCCGTAACCAAATTTCGCCCTCTTTAGGGCAGGGGAGTATGTTAGCGCAGTTACAGTTCTTGCAGCCTTTGCCCTTGATTGCTGTGGTGCGCGCACCTGATCCGCTCCAAGCGATCGCCCGTGCTCAGGTCTATCTGCAAGCCGGTTTTACCTCTTTGGAGGTGACTTGGACAATTCCAGATGCCCCCATCGTGCTGCAACAACTGCGTCAAGACTATCCTCACTGCACAATCGGAGCCGCCAGCCTACAAACGCCACCCATGGTGGAGGAGGCGATCGCGGCGGGTGCCCAATTTTTAGTGACCCCCCATACAGCCATAGAGGTGGTGCCCCTTGCCAAGGATGCCAACTGTCCCCTGATTCTGGGTGCATTGACGCCCACGGAAGTTCTCTACGCTTGGCAATCTGGAGCAACGGCAGTGAAGGTTTTTCCAATCTTAGCAGTGGGGGGTGCGAGCTATCTACAGGCCTTGCGACCCTTGTTTGCTGAGATTCCCTTAATCCCCTGTGGAGGCATTGGTTGGGAAGATGTGGTGCCCCTCTGGCGTGCTGGAGCGATCGCCATCGCTATGGGCAGCCAACTGGGTACAGATTTGACGAGACTCAAACAGCAGGTGGCTCGGGCTCATCAGGCGTATCAGGCGCTGGGGCAGGGGTAAGGGTGCGCACCCGCTCAGCATGGAAACGTTTGCGTCGCCAGCGTTTGCCCATGTCCAAGCCAATGGTTTTGTGGAAGTCGTCTTGGACTTTGGCAGTTAGGCGGTAGGACACTTGGCGGACAATTTGAGCCAAGACGCGGTTACCGGTCCCCTGAATCAGACCATGGGGCAGACGGTAGATAAACCGCGGAAAGTACATTTTCACCCGCAAATCCAATTCCCAATTCACCCGGGTGTAGTCAAGGATGTTCAAGGCTAACAGGTCCCTGTCGGTTTCAGGTGTGGCTCGCATCGGTACCAAGGCCATAGCCGCTTGAAAATTCACCTCGTAGTTCAAAAACGGCTGCTCGGGCACCGGAATTGTTTCAATGCGATAGACCCCCTGCTCTTGGGGTAGCAGATGCAGTCCAATTTTAGGTTCCACTTCATAGCCATGGGAACCGTAGCGACCAATGGTGAGAATGTAGCCATGCTTGCCCACCGGCTCTACTTTCATGGGGTGGGCACAACGATGGAACCAGTCTTGATGGTTGTTGAGGTAGGTTTCATAGCGTAACACTGGAGCATAGACTTCCATCCAGCCTTGGAATTGGTTGTGAAAAATAAAAGGGGGTAGGTTCGTCCCGTACTGGGCGTCCGTCATAGCATTACATCAGCATTTGGTGATTTTGATCCTGACATACTGCTGGGGGCGATCGCTAGTGCGGGGAGCCTTGGAAATGTCATCTCTGTCCAACGGTTGGTTTAGATTTCGTTACATTACTATTCAGTTCATTGAGGCTCCACCGATGCCGCCTGTCACACCTTGGCTCGCCGTTGAACACTTAGACAAGCCATGGATTTTTTGGCCATTGTTCTTGATGGTGGTTCTCAGCAGTGTCGTTTTGCGCTGGGGAAACGTACAGCAGCAGTGGGCGCGGGTCATTGTTGTTGGCAGTTTGATAGCCTTAATGCTGCATTATCTGCTGTGGCGATCGCTAGCCACCCTCAATCTGCGCACTCCCCTAGAGGCTGCCCTTAGCCTACTCCTACTGGGCATTGAAGGTTTTATGATGGCGGGCTATGGGCTGCAACTCTACCTTCTCCTCCACATCAAAAATCGTCGTCCTGAAGCCGATGCCGCTGCCCTTGCGGTCAAAAGTGGCCACTATCAGCCTTGGGTGGATATTTTTATTCCCACCTACAACGAACCGCTGCCGATCCTACGGCGGACGATTGTTGGCTGCCAAGCCCTAGAGTACCCCCACAAACGCATCTATGTCCTTGACGATACCCGTCGGCCGGCGCTGCGGGAATTGGCCTGCGAATTGGGCTGTGAATACCTGAGTCGACCAGACAATCGCCATGCCAAAGCCGGCAATCTCAACCATGCCCTTGCCCAAACTCAGGGTGAACTCATTGCGGTCTTTGATGCCGATTTTGTTCCCACCCGCAACTTTCTCACCCGCACGGTGGGCTTTTTTCAGGCTCCCGATATCGGCCTTGTGCAAACCTACCAGAGCTTTTACAATCCTGACCCCATTGCCCGCAACCTTGGCCTAGAGGCGCATTTGCCCCAAGAGGTGGAGATCTTTTCGCGTCACTATCAAGTGCTGCGGGATGGCATCGAAACGGCGTTGTGCTACGGCAGTTCTTTTGTGGTGCGGCGATCGGCCCTAGAGGCCATTGGCGGCTTTGTCACTGCCTCCCTCAGTGAGGACTACTACACCGGAATCCAATTGGCAGCAGATGGTTATCGGCTGATTTACTTGAATGAAAGCCTGAGTGCGGGACTCTGTGCGGAGGACATGGCGGCTCACATTCGTCAACGCCAACGCTGGGCACGGGGGACGCTTCAGGGCTTTTTTATTGCCGCAAACCCGCTGCGGGTAGCCAATCTCACCTGGCTTCAGCGCCTTGCCCACCTAGAGGGCATGACCCAGTGGTTTCACAGTCCCCTGCGTTTGTTCTTGCTCCTGTTGCCCTTAATGGCTGCCTTTTGGGGGATCGTGCCCCTGGAAACAACCCTGCGGCAGTGGCTTTACTATTTTATGCCCTACTACTGGCTGCTACTGAGTACCTTCCGCTGGCTCAATGGTCAAAGCCGTTCAGCGGTGGTCTCAGATCTCTATGCCGTTGTCCAATGTGTGCCCCTGACATTGACCGTGATTCAGACGCTGTTGCGTCCCTTTGGTCATCGTTTTTGGGTAACACCGAAGGGGAGGCATGGCGATCGCTACCATTTTCAGTGGCACCTAGGGGCACCGCTACTCGTACTTTTTGTGCTCTCAGTTATGGCTGCTGTATTGAATTGGCAGGCGTTGCACACCAAGGGGCTACTCCTGGCTTGGGTCTGGAACCTTTACAATTTGCTGATTCTTGCCCTTGCCCTCTACAGCCTTATCGAACGCCCCCACCCCGATCCCTACGATTGGCTCAATGTACAGCAAACCGTTGAACTCCATCTAGCCTGGGATCAAACCACTGCCCTCTGGGGCAGGACGATTCGCCTTTGTGAAGGGGGGGCTCTCGTTCATCTGCATCAACCCCTCCCCCCCTCCGCAATGGGTGTGCCCCTCACCTGTCGGCTGTTGGAGGCCGGCATTGACCTCAGCGGCCAAATTGTGAACATGCCCAGTCCAACGACCCTCAAGATTGGCTTCGATCCCCTCACTCCGGCTCAATATCGGCAATTGATCACGTTCCTTTTCTGTGAACCCAACCGCTGGCAATGGCAACAAGCCCCCAGTGAATTGCAGACCCTATGGCTGCTCCTGCGAGCTCTCGTCTCGCCTCCCCTGAGTTGCCAGGGGCAGCACCGACACCCTGCCCCTCAAGCTAAGCAACATCAGGGCATTGTACCTGTTGCTATTGCCAAACAAAACCGTGGACGAGGCAACCATTAAATATAATAATTAATAATTAACTATAGAGTAATGACTCGGAGACCCCTCGGCGATCGCCAGCAGGACTAGCAATGAGCACTCCCGATTCGCAACTACCTCCCCTAACGGAAACGACCTTGTGGCAAATTCTCAATGAGGAACTGGATGATGCCACGGTCAATCGACTGCTGTGGCACTGCTTGGGCTATCGGTATGACGCCCACAGCCAAACTTGGCGGAGCGATCGCGTACCTCCAGAATGGCAGCAAGAGTATCCTCACCCCCCAGACTTCATTGGCAGCCGCCCCGCCATTGTCAAGCTCACCCGCTCTATTCCCCCTGCCCACAAACAACTTCTCAAGGAACAGTTGGGTTTTGGGGGTTACGAAATTAAGGAACTCAACCCCCGCCGTACCCGCCGTGCCACTGCTGTCAACTGGCTCCTCAGCTACATGGCCACTCAAGAGGAAGCTCAGGCAAAGTAACCCTCAGCCACCTCGATCGCCACTTGGCGGATAGCGCGATAGACGGTGGCCAGTTCCGCATCACTAATGCAGTAGGGGGGCAAGATATATAGGGTATTGCCCAAGGGTCGCAAAAGCACCCCCAGCTCAATAAAGCGGCGGCGCAGTTGGGGCACAAGGTCGCTAAAGTAGGAGGCCTCTGTTTCTAATTCCATGGCCGCGATCGTGCCACAGGTACGAAATTGCTTGAGATGACTCACATCCGCAAGATACCGTTGTTGACACTGCCAATGGCGCGCCTCCAGGCCTTGGTAAGATTCAGGGTCCGCAAGCAGCAACTGGAATGAAGCAACACTCACGGCACAGGCCAAGGGATTGCCCGTATAGGAATGACTGTGGAAGAAAGCACGGGCGGGGTCATCGGCATAAAAGGCTTGGTAAATTTCCTCCGTGGCCAATGTGACGGCAATGGGCAAGCACCCTCCCGATAGCCCTTTGGACAAACAGAGTAGATCCGGTTGCGTCGCTGCCTTTTCACAGGCAAAGAGGGCACCAGTGCGGCCAAACCCGGTCATCACCTCGTCATAGACAACTAAAACACCATAGGCTTTGGCCACCTCAGAAACTGCTCGCAAAAACTGGGGACGACACATGCGCATGCCGCCAGCTCCCTGTACCAGGGGCTCAATAAAGAGCGCTGCATAGGCGTCGGGGTCTGTTTTGAGGGTGGACTCCAGTTGAGCGATCGCCTGTGTCTCCTTGGTCTCGACCTCTGGATCTCCCGGATAGGTCGCTGGGTAGGGCAGAATCGTCAAGGGAGGGAGGAGCGGTTGAAAGGGTTGCCACCAAGGGGAACTTTGGCCGACAGTCATTGCCCCCAGCGTATCGCCATGGTACCCGCCGGCAAAGCCAATGAAGCGCGATCGCTGGGGCTGATCTCGCTGCTGCCAATACTGATAGGCCATCTTCAGCGCCACTTCCACAGCCGTTGAGCCATTGTCGGAAAAAAAGACCCGTTGTAATCCTGCTGGGGTGTGGGCACACAGGAGTTGAGCAAGCTGCTCCGCTGGCTCGTGGGTAAAGCCCGCAAAAATCACATGCTCAAGGGTTTGCGCCTGGGCGTAGAGCGCTTTTGCCAGCACAGGATGGCTATGGCCATGGAGCGTCACCCACCAACTGGAAATGGCATCAATAATCTGACGGCCATCGCTTAGTTCAAGGCAAGCCCCCTGGGCACGCACCACCTTGAGCGGCGGATCTGCGGTTTTCATTTGTGTAAAGGGTTGCCAAATGGGGGAGTCAGTCATGGTTGCAATGGGCAGCTAAACGAGCGGCAAGCGTCGTAAAAATATCTTCTGGAATGGGACAGCGGAGCGATCGCGCCAAGCGTTTTTTCTGCTGAGCCACCTTAAGACACTCAGCCGTGGGACACAGATAGGCCGATCGCCCCATTCCCCGATCCAATTGCACCTTTTGATCGGGCCAGCAGCGCACAATCCGCCAGAACTGCGAGCGATCGGCCACCCGGCCACAGGCAACACAGCGGCGCTGGGGAACAGCCATCATCCCTAACTGGCAACCTGTTCTTCGAGGGGTTCTTCAAGAGCAGCCATAGCCAAGCGATCCTCCTCTTCATAGTTGTATTGGGAGCTATCGCGCACCTCAATTTTCCAGCCCGTGAGGCGGCTTGCTAAGCGCACATTTTGGCCTTCTTTACCAATGGCTTGGGAGACCTTATCGGGGGCCACAAGCACATGGGCAATGCGGGCTTCGGGGTTGATGAGCCGCACCTCCTCCACCGGTGCCGGACTCAAGGAATTGGCAATATAGGTGGCTGGATCCGGTGACCAGCGGATCACATCAATTTTTTCCCCCCGTAGTTCATTCACCACTGCTTGAATGCGGGATCCCCGTGCCCCAATGCAGGCACCCACAGGATCGACATCCCGTTCTAAGGTATCCACCGCAATTTTGGTGCGCGGGCCGACTTTATGATTCGGGGGATTGGCTTCGCGGGCAATGGCCACAATCCGCACCACTTCATCCTCAATTTCTGGCACTTCATTGGCAAAGAGATAGACCACCAAGCCGGCATCGGCACGGGAAACCTCCAATTGGGGGCCGCGTTGGGGGCCTTCTTTGACGCGCTTGAGATACACCTTGAAGGTGGAGTTGGCGCGGTAGTTGTCGTTGGGAAGTTGTTCCCATTTCGGCAGTTCAGCCTCCACTTCCGGTTGACTAGCATCGCTGCGCACCGCCATAATCACCGATCGCCGCTCAAAACGGAGGACGCGGCCCATGAGAACGGTGCCCTCAAGCTCTTTGAATTCCTCTTGGACAAGGCGACGCTGCTGATCCCGTAATTTTTGTGCCAACACCTGCTTGGTTTGCATCGCAGCCATGCGGCCAAATTCTTGATGGTCGGGGGTGACATCCAACAGCACCGTATCGCCGACGCGGGCATCCTGTACCACCTCAATCACATCGGCAAGAGCAATCTCGCGATCGGGGTTCTCTACTGTTTCTTTAATGGTTTTGGTGGCCAAAATCCGAAAACCCTCCTGCTCCGTATCTAGTTCCACTTCAAAGTTGGCAAAGTGATCCTCCTCAAAGTGACTATGATCCGGGCGCAGACTGCGGCGATAGCGTTCGTATCCCTTCAGCAGTGCTTCCTTGAGGGCTTGATGCACTGCGTGCTTGGGCAAATTCCGCTCTTGGCTAATTTCATTGATCATGGCCCGTAGGCCGGGTAAGCGATAGATGGTCATCGTCTGTTACAACCTCGTTCTTTATGTAGATCAACTTCTGCTAAGGCTCACTGCTGGGGGTGTACAGTTGGACACTGGCAATGAGTGACCGCGGAATTGCCAGCGATCGCCCCCGTTGATTGAGATAGACATTCACCTCGTCACGGCGAATCAGGTTGCCCTCCCAAAGGGTTTTACCCCGATGGGGTGCGGTGGTCGTGACCCGTACAGGAAAGCCACGAAAGGCATCAAAGTCGCGATCGCTACTCAGGTAATCCGACAGACCAGGACTCGACACCTCGAGAACGTAGGCAAACTCCAACTCCGGCAGCCCATCCAAAGCCATCTCCAGTGCCCGACTCAGCCGCTCGCAATCCTCTAAGCTGGTGTCGTTCTCAGGATGGCGCACCTCCACCCGCAAAATGGGAGGCGATTGATGGGTAAGCCACTGCACACTCACCAGATCAAGGTTTTCTTGGTCGGCAACCTGCTGGGCAAGGGTTTGCACCACAGGCAAAAGTATCTGTATCTGCATAGGAAATAAAAAAGGCGGGACATTGCCCACCACACCCAAACAATCTCAAAAAGCGGCAACTCCTTTCCCTAACAGAAGGAGACTTGTGAATCGTTCAGAATAGAACGTTCCTGGGTGCTGCCAATAGACCACTGTTCGTGGTATTTAGTATAGCAGCTAATGGCGGGCGATCGCCACCCTGGTCAATACTCCCCCGGTGCTCCTAGCGATCGCTAAAATCGCCATTCGTCAGCTCATCACCGTCATAGTGCTCTTCCTCTAACTCCAAATCCTCCAAGACAGGATTCAAGAGCACTGCCCTCTCAGCCTCATGGTGAGTGAGCCACTGGCCTTGGGTGCGAAACCAGCGGGGCGGGTTAATGTAGCGAGCATAGTACCATGGCGGAGCAGTGGGCTGGCTAATTTCCGCCTGTACTCGAATTTTCTCACCCAGATAGTAGGCGTCTTCGGGTTCCACTTCTAACCACACTTTTTGGCCGATGATTTCTTGGGGGAGCATCATAATGGCAATTCCTCGGGGAACCTCTCCTACAACCCTTTTCTGGAAGTCCTACCCTGTCTCACACGTGCTTTGTGCTAAGGATACCCATCCTTGCGAAAAGAGCTGTACCTTACCTTCATTCTATTCAGTTGTAGCCAATCTGGGGAAATGTTGCACTTATTCAGCATCGCCCACCGTCAAGGAGAGGTAAGGCTGCGGCCGTTTTGGATCCTCGAGCTTTAAGGAAATGACTCCGGCACAGAGGACAAAGACCATTGAAACCCACAGACAGCCGACAATGCCCCCAATTTGATAAATAAGGCCAGAGAGGACAGTTCCCGCCAGTCGCCCCCCAGAGTTGGCCATGTAGTAGAAGCCAACATTCAAGGCCACTTTTTCATCGTCGGTATAGGCCAGCACCAAGTAGGAGTGGACTGCCGAATTCATGGCAAAAATCAAGCCAAAGAGAAACAACCCACCAATAATCACGGCATTGGGGTTCCAGTTGCTCATCAAGCCGAAAGCAATCACTGCTGGCACAACTGTCAGCGTAAACGTCCAAAACTGAATAGTAGCGGCTTGGGGAGGGCGACCGCGATTGAGGTATTTGAACAGAACGGGTGCTGAGGACTGGACACCGCCATAGCCAATGACCCACAGGGCAAGAAAGCCCCCCACTTCATAAAATGACCAGTTGAGGACGCTTTGCAAATAGACCGGCAGACCTACCACAAACCAGACATCCCGTGCCCCAAAGAGGAAAAAGCGGGCGGCTGAGAGAATGTTGATCTCCTTACTCTTGGAAAACAGTTGCCGAAATTTAATTGTCTTTTTGATCTGCCCCATCCCCCGCGGTAATAACCCCGCAGTGAATAGGATGAGCAGGAGGGCGATCGCCATGATCCACAGAGACGCTGTAAAGCCCACCAATGTTAACAACAAACTGCCAACAAAGAAGCCCACCCCCTTGAGGGCATTTTTAGAACCTGTAAGAATTGCCACCCACTTAAAAAGCCGCGACTCTGCCTCTTGGGGCACCACTAAGCGAATGGCACTCTTAGAACTCATCTTTGTCAGATCTTTGGCCACCCCCGACATTGCCTGTGCTGCCATCACATAGGGCACCGCAAACCACAGTGGCCATTGTTGGGTTAGGGGTGTGAGCATGATCAGCGAGATCACCTGCAAGCCAATGCCCGCGTAGAGGGTGACATTCAGTCCCCACCGGGAACCCATCCAGCCACCGAGAAAGTTGGTGACAATGCCAAAAACTTCATAAAAGAGAAATAGGAAGGCAATTTGCAGCGGTGTGTAGCCAATCTGGTTAAAGTAGAGTAGCACTAGCATCCGCAGTGCGCCATCGGTAATCGTGAACCCCCAATAGGCGAGGGTAACAATCATATAGTTGCGGACACTGGTGGACACAGCCATAGCAGACTCCCTAGGGCAAAGTAGTGGCAACACGACGAGCTAATTCAGCCATACGATTGCTGTAACCCCATTCGTTGTCATACCAGGCCAGAATTTTCACCTGCGTTTCATCCACAACCATGGTGGAGAGGGCATCGACAATGCTGGAACGGGGATCGTTGCAGTAGTCAATGGAAACAAGGGGGCGTTCCTCATAACCGAGGATTCCCTTGAGTTCGCCGGCTGCCGCGGCCTTGAGGGCTGCATTCACTGCGGCCACACTGGTGGGGCGGCTCACTTCAAAAACGCAGTCGGTGAGCGACGCATTCAACAGGGGCACCCGTACAGCTAGACCATTGAGTTTGCCTTGGAGTTCTGGATAAATGAGACCAATAGCGGTGGCTGAACCAGTCGTGGTCGGTACAAGGGACATGAGACTAGAGCGGGCCCGGCGCAAATCCTTGTGGGGGGCATCCACCAGCGTCTGGGTATTCGTGACATTGTGGATTGTGGTAATCAAGCCGTGGCGAATGCCAAAGGTTTCGTGAATAACTTTGACGACGGGGGCAAGGCAGTTTGTCGTACAGGAGGCGGCGGTGAGTAAGTGGTGGGCGTGGGGATTGTAGAGGTGATCATTGACACCCAGGACAATGTTGAGAGCCTGTTCCTTGACAGGGGCAGCAACAATCACTTTTTTCACCCCAACTGCAAAGTAGGCCGCCAGTTGCTCAGCGGTACGGAATTGACCCGAGCATTCCAGAACAATCTCGACTCCCCGTTCTTGCCAAGGTACCTCCGCCGGAGTTTTCGCTTCCGAAAAGCTAATGATCTGATCGTTGATGGCGATCGCCCCCTCCTTGGCTTGGATGGTCTGGCGCCAACGGCCATGAACCGAATCAAACTCCAGCAAATGGGCAGCAGCGGCTGTGCCTCCCTTAATCTCGTTGATGTGACGAAAATCCAGTTCGGGCCAACCCCATGCGGCACGCAAAACCAAGCGACCAATGCGGCCAAAGCCATTAATGCCAATGCCAACGCCCATGGTTTCTACTCCAGTGGGACATCCCTAAACTATTTCAAATAATCTTGAATTGTCAATCGGCAAAAATGCTTCCCCAAAAGCATGGGCTTAAACGTAAGGGCAGGGGGTTTGACTCGGATCCTGCCAACAGGGGAGCAGTGGCGGCTGAGGAATTGGCTGGGCGGGGGTACCAAAGACCATTTCGCAACTGTAGTCCCTAAAGTTCGGCGTCATTGTCAAAGGAATGCCCAGTCGCTGCCGAAAAAATTGCTCGGTGGGTTTTTTGCACAGGTTCATACACAACGCCATACATTGGGATTCAGCCAAGTAGCGGCATTTTTGGATGCGCACGCCACTGTATTGCCATTGGGGGAGTTGATCGGGGGGCATGACCTCGACCCAGTAGCGATCGCTGGCCCCCACTAACCAGCCCGTGAGGCGGGTAGCAAACCAGGCATTCCACTCACAGATCCAGCGGCTTGGTCGAAAGAGTGTGCGTATCAATGTACTCATCATTGGTGGGATAAGGCGATCAAAGACCGTGGCCACAATGGCCTGTTGCTGCGCGGGCGATCGCCCCCGTTTCAGCTGTCGGGTGATCTCAACAAAGCCAACATAGTCCCATCGCTGTGGCTCAACCCCAATGGCACTGGCGATCGCTCGGATCAGCCGAGCCAAGCACCACCGCTCTAGCCAGTTCAGGGACTCAGGCGGCATCATCAAGGTGATCGAGCACCTCAAGGGCAGCCCGGCGAACGACCGCATCCCTTTCCTGGGCCAGTAGCAGATATAGCGCCTCCTGCACCTGGCGACGCTCTGCCCCCTCAGAAACGCGAGCCAATTGGCGAATGGCCACTAGCCGGTGCAAAGGCTGCGGATGGGTCAGATCAGTCAACCACTGGGACACCTGCTGGGTCTGATGCTGCTGTTGCAGTTGACCAATGATTGTGCCGAGAAGGACGATGATGCCCACCAGGAGGATGCCAAGGATGACAAGAGCGACCACCAACCAGGGATCTGCTGTCTGTTGACCGATATGCAAGAGGGTATAGGTACCCAAAGAGGCTAGCAGCCCCCCCACCACCGTAAACGCAAAGGGATGATGTAACCATTGGTGCATCCGTTGGCAAAGGTTTTGCCATAGCGTCAAAAGTCGGCGTTGCCAGCGACTGAGGAGAAAAATCGTACCCACACCACTCAGGGTTGCTGCCATCAGGGGGGCATCCGTTTGCCACAGGAGCAGGCCTGCCCCCAGTGCACCAATGACCCGCAAAAGACGCTCAGACAGTAGATTAAAAACAAAAGATTTCCAGCGTAGCCGTTGCGATCGCCTTTGGCGCAGCGGAGCTGAGCGCCCGTGAGGTCGCGGCAATGACCATTTCGCCCAAGAGGTAACCATAGGGTGGGTGTACTGCCAATTTGATGCCTTATTCTACCGTAATTCTACTGCCCCTCAGCTGATCTGAATTGGCTGCATGAGCCTTTCCAGCGTAGGATCACGACTTCTTCTCGCAGTTGTTCCTGAGTGGCACTGGCAAACCGTGTTCGGAAAAGATCCGTGCGCACAACCTCATAGCCCAGCGCCTGAGCAATCTCAGCCAATAACTGACCTGTGGGAATCATCACCCGCAAGTATGAGGCTTGGTCACCAACTACATAGGCGAGTTGAGCATTGGGGCGCAGCAGCGATCGCAGGGCAGCCAAGTGACGGGCCATGCCACCAAAATAGAGTTTGGTGACTCTGCCGTAGAGTTTCTCAAAGCCGGAGGTCTTACCCAGTTGAATTCTGCGGCGTTCAATGGCATCTGCAATCGCCTGAATTTTAGGGTGATCTTGAATCCAGCGATCGTCATCATCGGCTTTATACACATTGCGAGTGTTAGAACGGATGAGACCCTTCTTAAGGGTTTGTAAATCAGCCTTGGTTTTAATGAAGCCTAAGATCACCGACTCGAGGCGGGTTGTTCTGGTGTAGTCCTTTTCGTTGGGGTAAGGGGGTGAGGTGATCACCGCATCAATCGACTGCGGGGGCAAGACCCTGTCAGGACCTCTTGCATCGGCCAGATAGACGTGGGCAGGGGTATCCTCCTGATCCTGTACCCGCCGCAAATCCTCCACCATTTCACCAATCTTGGCAAGCCAAGCACGAATTACTGGCACATCAACCTTGGCTTTAGCAACACCCACTTCAGGACCAAAGCGCAAATTACTGACGGCAAAAACGAGGGTGTGGGCGATCGCCAGCAATTGATGCCGATAGACCTTTTCCATTCTGTATTTCTCTAAGCAGTCAAGAAGTACCAATACCTTGTGTAAGGGAATTGGGCTGATCGACCCCGCAAGGATGAGTTGATGTTGCTCTGGAGAGAGTTGGCGTAGCGGTAGGCCAGCAACATCCGCCGCAAAAGGCACTGAGTCCTCTATCCCTTGCTGCCGCAGGATATTAAGGGCAAGTTCTGCCACCTCCCAGGAGTGACTGGACAGTAAATCAGGATCAACCCTCCAATCGGTCTTTACCGATGTCGCAAAATGGGCGAAGGGATTGGCTTCCATACCCAACGATGGAATGCCTTGGCGCTTCGACTCAACAAGCGTTGTCCCTGTGCCACAAAAGGGGTCTAGGATGACACTCCCTTCATTTAGGCCAAAGTCTTCTATGTAGCCCCTCACAAGGTGGGGTGGATAGGACAACACAAACCGATACCAGTCATGGAAGGGGCGGTCTTGCTCATTTATCTTGTTGATATTGCTGTTGTCCCTGGAGATTTTGGTATCCTTAGAATTTTGAGGCAACTCAACTCCTGTGGCAATTTGCTACTAATTCTCTAAGTGTATTTCTCTAAGTGTATGAAAAATTGACTGCTTGGGCAGGGGGCTATTTCCCTGCGCCAAAAAGCCTACAATACCTAGACCGCTTCGCGGCATTTCCGATCCGATTGAGGTCGTTTAGGGGAGACGTTGAATCTCAGCGCGAAAGCCATTGACCTCCATAAAGGCACGCATCTGGGTGGCATTGGCCTCGTTTCGGAAACTTCCCACCTGTAGGGCGCGGCGCTGGCCAAGGGTAATGGGGACAACTTCGGGAACCAACGATCGCAGGCGTTCTTGATTGGCCACATCCTCCTCCCGTAAATCCAAAACAATCACCCGAAACCACGTTTTGGGAGCTACAGGAGCTAGTATTGCTGAGTCGGCGTTAGAAATCTCTGGTGGGGGGGGCAATTGATTCATCGCGCGATCGCTCCCCACAAATCCCATCGGAATCGGGTCACTGGGCACCGGTAATCGTTCGCGGGAGCTGTCCAGCTGCGGCGGCGCTAGGGTGGGAATTGGAGCGGTACTCACCTCTGGGGCAGGGACGGGAATGGGGATGACGGTATTCACCTCTGGCGGTGGCACGGGGATGGGAATCGGTTCTGCCGCGAATACGGGCGTCCCCCAACCCATTAGGATCAAACATAGGTGACTCAACCACGGCTGGGAGTGAATGCTGAAACGGCTCATCAAAGACTTCATCATCGCTCTATCAACAACGCCGATGAACGGTGAACAGAACTGTGTTGATTCTTTTCTGTGGGGATCGGACGTGCTATGCAAAATTTAGCTCCCGAATCTGAGGGGCAACGCATCCGGCGGATTCTTGATGCCAACCTTGACCGTGCCCGCGAAGGTTTGCGGGTGATTGAGGAATGGTGCCGCTTTGGCCGCGAAGATGCTAACCTCAGTGCAGAATGCAAAGATTTGCGCCAAACCCTAGGTCGCTACCATACTGAGGAGTTGCGGGCAGCACGGCAGACGGATCAGGATCCGGGGACTGCCTTAAGTCATCCCCAGGAGCGCGATCGCCGGACCCTTAGCGCGGTGCTCACCGCCAACTTTGCCCGTGTTCAAGAAGCCCTACGGGTGATTGAGGAGTATGGGAAATTAACGGATACCGAGCTGAGTGAAACCGCTAAAGCTCTACGCTATCGCGTTTACATTCTGGAGCAGGCCCTGAGCCTCAACCCGCTTCAAGCTCGACTGCGGCAACTGCAAGGGGCAAAGCTTTATCTGGTGACCGCCCCCAGCGATCGCCTACTGGAAATTGTTGAAGCTGCATTAAAGGGAGGATTGCCCCTGGTGCAATATCGCGATAAAACCAGCGATGATCATACCCGCCTGACAACGGCTCGCCACTTGCAAGCACTCTGCCAACGCTACGGCGCCCTGTTCTTGGTCAACGATCGCGTGGATATTGCCCTTGGCGCCAACGCCGATGGCGTGCACCTTGGACAGACGGATATTCCCATGGAATTGGCGCGACAAATCCTAGGGCGCGATCGCCTGGTAGGACGTTCTACCACCAATGCGCAAGAACTGGAGCGGGCCATTGCCGAAGGTGCCGATTATGTCGGTGTTGGACCGATTTTTGCTACCCCCACCAAACCTGGTAAAGCAGCTGTTGGTTTTGACTATCTGCAATACGCCCGCAAACACGCCCCGATGCCCCAGTTTGCCATTGGCGGGATTGATCTGAGCAACATTGAGGAGGTCATCAAGGCAGGAGCCACCCAAGTGGCTGTTGTTCGCGCCATTATGGAGGCGACGGATCCGGAAGCGACAACGCGGGAGCTATTGCGACGCCTATCCCAAGGGAGGAACCATGACTTCGGCGGCTGAGATTACTGCTGCTGTGCGGCAACTGTATAATACCTATCCTTTTCCCCCGGAACCGCTCCTTGCTGGGCCACCGCCGGGGTATAACTGGCGCTGGTCTTGGCCAGCAGCCTATAGCTTTTGCACAGGGCGTTATCCTTCCCAATTAGATGTTGCCATTCTCGATGCCGGCTGTGGCACGGGTGTGGGGACGGAATATCTAGCCCATTTGAATCCGCAGGCAAAGATTACTGCTTTGGATCTCAGTGAGGGTGCTTTGGAAATTGCCCGCGAACGCTGCCGGCGATCGGGCGCCACCAATGTCCAATTTCACCACCTTAGCCTAGAGGACGTGGCGCAACTGGGGCAAACCTTCCAGATGATTAACTGTGTCGGGGTGCTGCACCACCTGCCGGAGCCGCAGCGGGGGATTCAAGCCCTTGCCGATGTCCTTGCCCCCGGCGGCATTTTTCATATCTTTGTCTATGGTGAATACGGTCGCTGGGAAATTAAGCTGATGCAGCAGGCCATTGCCCTTCTTCAGGGGAGCGATCGCCACAACTATCGCGAGGGAGTGGCTATTGGACGACAACTCTTTGCGGCATTGCCGGAGAACAATCGCCTGAAAAAGCGGGAGCAGGAGCGCTGGAGTCTTGAGAATCAGCGGGATGAATGCTTTGCCGATATGTATGTGCATCCCCAGGAAATTGACTATACGATCGCCGGCCTATTTGAGCTCATTCGTGCTTCAGGCTTAGAATTTATCGGCTTTTCCAACCCTCAAGTTTGGCAGCTAGAGCGGCTATTGGGCAGCCAGCCGGAACTGTTGCAACGGGCACAGCAACTCGACCCCATCCAGCAATATCAACTCATTGAGTGCCTTGACCCTGAGGCCATGACCCACTTTGAGTTCTTTTTGGCTAAGCCGCCACTGCCGCGTCACGATTGGGCAGCAGATCGGGACCTCTTGGCAGCGATTCCCTGGCGCCACCCCTGCATTGACAGTTGGCCAGGGGCCTGTGTCTTTAACTGCCACTACGAGGTGATCCACCTCAACCAGGCCGAACAACAGTTCTTGAACGCTGCCAGCGGTAAGGCAACTGTGGCTGAGTTATTGGCACAACAGCCAGACTTTGACCTAGCGGGGGTGCGATCGCTCCTTGAGCGGCACTTACTTCTCTTGGGAGTCTAAAGCATGACGGATCTACTGGAAACAGTCTCTACAAGTGGTGCGGTCTATGATTGCAGTCATTGGGGGCGGCTGCGCCTCACGGGGGGCGATCGCCTGAAGTTTTTGCACAATCAAAGCTCAAATCACTGCCTTGCCCTGCAACCCGGTCAAGGGGCTGACACCGTTTTCTTGACCTCAACCGCCCGCACCCTTGATCTTGTCACTCTCCTGGTCCATCAGGAGTGGGTGGATCTACTGGTATCACCGCAGCGCCGCGAGTTTCTCCTAAAGTGGCTTGATAAGTACATTTTCTTTGGCGATGATGTCCAACTCAGCGATCGCACCCCTGAGAGCTATTGCTATCGAGTTTTTGGGAGCGTTGCTGAAAAGATGACTGCCCAGTTTGGCCTAGGACCATTGGCCAATCCCTACGATCATGTCACCATCACCCATGAAGATGCCCCCTTAACCCTTGCTGCCACCAGTGGCTTAGCCATTCCCGGTTTAACCCTTTGGAGCGATCGCCCCCTCAGGGATCTCCTGAGCCCCTATCCCCAACTCAGTGATACCGACTGGGAGCACCTGCGCATCCGCCAAGGTCGACCCGCTGCCGATGCCGAACTCACCGAAGCGTACAACCCCCTGGAAGGACGGTTAGGGCATACCATTTCTTTTAATAAGGGCTGCTATATCGGCCAAGAGACAATCGCTCGTCTGAACACCTACCAAGGAGTCAAACAACACCTCTGGGGACTGGAATTCACCGCGGCAGTGACACCACCTACACCCTTAATCCTAGAGGGTGAAAAAGTGGGTCTTGTTACCAGTTGCACTCCCCTAGGGAGGGGTGCCTTTGGCCTTGGGTATGTGCGCACAAAAGTTGGTGGGGCTGGCCTAACGTTGCACACCCCAGAGGGCGTCATGGCCCAGGTAGTTGAGGTACCCTTCTTAAGAACTGTTGTCTAAAAATACTCTCATTAGAGAATGTTATAATCCAATCGGCTCGTGCAGACATTTACTGAGCGAAGGAAGGAAGCCTATGGCCACGGCACAGGTACTAGCGTTCATGCAAAAGACCGCTGAGGATGCCCAACTGCGGGATGAATTGGAAAAACTGCTGGGGGTCGGAGATGGCAACATTAGTGGGGCTGCCGAACTAGATGCCGAGGAGCTGGCGGCGCTGCGGGGAGAAATGGCGCCGAAAGTAGTGGATTTTGCCAGTCAGCATGGGTTTGAATTTTCCACCGATGAGCTAATTCAGGTGGTTGATTCCTTTGCCCAGCACCAAGCAGGGGAAATGAGCGATGAGGAATTTTCAGGGATTTTAGGGGTTCCGGTGAACAGGGATCACGCTGAACACAAAACTAAAGTGACCAATCCGCTTCAGCGCCTCGCCCGCTACCTTAGTAAAACCTATTTGGGTATAGGTGCGGATGAGGAGAGCGAATAAGGCTCAACAACTCTCAGTGAGACTGCGTCCGGCACGTCGTAAAATCCGCTTGTGGTCCCAATGGCTTCTGCCTGGGCTACTGGTGAAGCGATGGCTCCTCATTAGTGCCGTTGGGGTTTTGCTTGCTAGTCTGGGCTTTGCCATTAGCATCAATCTCACCCCTATTTTTTACTTCTTGCAATTTCTGGAGCAGTTCCTCCAGAGTGTGGCGCGTTTTGTGCCCAGTTACATCAGTGGCCCTTTACTGCTCCTTGGGGGGTTGGCACTGATTGCTTGGGGTTATGCGCGTACCCTGGGTTCCATTACCGAAGTGCTGTTGCCAGAAGATGATCAAGCCCTGGTGGAGCGACTCCTCACCTATCGGCGCCTGGGGCGAGGACCGAAAATTGTTGCCATTGGGGGTGGGACGGGGCTGTCAACGCTCCTGCGGGGACTAAAGCTTTATAGTTCCAATATCACCGCCATTGTGACGATGGCCGATGATGGTGGCTCATCCGGGCGACTGCGGCGGGAAATCGGGGTGCTGCCACCGGGGGATATTCGCAACTGCTTGGCGGCTTTGGCGGATGAGGAAAAAATTGTTACTGAACTGTTTCAGTATCGCTTTGAGGCGGGGGATGGCTTGGCGGGACATAGTTTTGGCAATTTGTTTCTGACGGCGATGACAAATATCACCGGGGATCTGGAGCGGGCGATCGCCACCAGCTCAGCAGTCTTAGCCATTCGCGGTCAAGTGTTGCCAGCCACCCTAACAGATATGACCCTTTGGGCCCGTCTTGCCGATGGTCGCCTTATCCATGGAGAGTCGAACATTACCGCCGCCCGGGGCAAAATTGTCGAAATTGGCTGCTCGCCCCCAGCCCCCAAAGCTCTGCCCCGCGCTATTCAAGCCCTCCGTGACGCCGACTACATTATTCTTGGCCCCGGCAGTCTCTATACCAGTATCATTCCCAATCTCTTGGTGCCTGAGATTGCCCAAGCCCTAGCAGAACGCCAGTGCCCCTGTGTGTATGTCTGCAACATTATGACGCAGCCGGGGGAAACCGATGGCTATACCGTTGGTGACCATGTGCGTGCTCTCGATACCGTTACGGGCGATCGCCTGTTCGATGCCGTGCTGGTGCAAAAATATCCCCCCAGTGCCGCTCACCGTGAACGCTATGCGCAGCAGGGCAGTACCGTTGTGGCCATTGATCGGGAAGAACTCGCTCGCCAAAACTGCCGGCTGATCCTTGCGGATGTCATGGATGAATCCACGCCCACCGTGCGCCATCATTCGCAAAAGTTAGCGGCGATTCTGATGCGCTGGTATCAGCGGGTGCGATCGCTCTAGCCTTGTGCCCTGGGAAGGTGATCCTTAATAATAGAACCGTTGCCCTTGGGTGTGTGGCCTGCCATGTCCTTGGAACTTCTGCGATCGCTGGTGTGGATGGACTACCGCCTTGCGGTCCTCTTTACCGTGGTTATTCCCTTGATCCTGCTGCTGTGGTCAACGATTAAAAACGTACCAGCGATTACCCAACTCCTGATTATCTACTGGCGAGTCTCTAGTCTGTTGGCAATTACCGTGTATCTGATGATGCCACAGTGGCCAGTGGCCTACGTCACAGGATTTATGGCCTTGGTGTTGATTCCCATTAGCCTCTGGTTTTGGGTCGATCTCAATGAAGAAATTAGCGATCGCCAAGATTTGATTGGTCAGGTCTTTAGTAGCTGGCGCTGGGGGGTAACGCTCTACTGCGTTCTTGCCGCCATTGGTCAGGCCTTCTATCTGCGCTGTGGGTTTGTTGCTGGCGCGGTTCAGACCCCCAGCTGCCAAGTCTGGCTCGAGCCACCCCTGATGTTCAAAGGGATTTTCCATGCCCAAGCTCGCGCTGGCACCCTTGGCTTCTTTGCGGCAGTTGCCCTTGTCATGTATATGCTCTATCTCAGCTACTTTGTTTTTGTGCGCTTACCCAAGCAGGGGCGATCGGCCACGGGGCTATAGCCATGCCGCTGCCACGCATTCTTGAACCCGAGGTCATGGAGACACCAGAAACCGCTGCTGCCTATGACGCAATGGATTTTACTGCTGTTAACACTGCCTTCTGTGAAGATTTAGCCGCGGTCTTGCCCACTGTGGAGCAACCTCTAAGGGTTTTGGATGTGGGTACAGGGAACGGGCGAATTCTGCAAATGCTGCATCAACGGTACCCCCATTGGCAACTGACAGGGATTGACCTCAGTCCAGCCATGTTGGCGATCGCTCGCCACCACAGTCCACAATTAACCTTTATTGAAGGGGACGCCAAAACTTTGCCCTTTGCCGCAGCCCGCTTTGATGTGGTCATCAGCAATAGCCTTGTCCACCACCTAGCCGACCCTCAGCCCGCCCTAGGGGAAATGCTGCGGGTGCTCCGTCCCCAGGGTACCCTATTTATTCGCGATCTCTGTCGTCCGCAAACGCTGGCAGAACTGCAAGCCTTGGTTGAGCAATATGCTGGCCAAGACACACCTGAACAGCAGCAACTTTTTGCTGACTCCCTCCATGCGGCACTGACCCTAAGGGAAATGAGTGATCTCTTGAGAACATTGCCGCAGCCGCCGCAGCAGTGGCAAGCCACCCTCACCTCTGATCGCCATTGGACCGTCGTGGCACAGCGCTAATGAACCGACGGCAATACTTTATGGCTTTGTTGCCCAATGCCAAAATTCAGGCTGAAGTGACCTGCCTCAAGCAGTATTGTTGCGATCGCTACCAAAGCCAAGCGGCCCTGCGCTCTCCTCCCCATGTCACCCTCTATCCCCCCTTTTGGTGGCCGGATGCGGCAGTAGCAGCTCTGGAGCAGGCCCTAGAAACCTTTTCCTACCAAGCCGCTCCCGTGGAATTAATCTTCGATGGCTTTGCTGCCTTTGCGCCGCGAGTCATTTATATTCACGTGGCACCCACCCCAGCCCTAAAAGACCTCCAAGCACAGCTCGTCAAAGCAGTAGTGAAGCCCCTGAACCTTCCCCCGACGCAACGCCATCCCTTTACCCCCCACATGACGATTGCCTTTCGCGATTTAACCAAGGAGAACTTTCGCCACGCCTGGGCCGAATTTCAGGAGAAACCCTTTACTGCCCGCTGTTGGGTATCCCACCTCACACTGCTGGTGCACAATGGCCGACGCTGGCAGATCTATCGTGAATTTTTGTTAAGAAATTTTGCCCCTGCTGCCCCTTGAAATCAATTGGCAACAAGTCAATGACTTGATTTTTGCCAACCGCGGAATTATGATGCAAGGAACACTTTTCTCTCAGACTTCCTAAAATCAGAAGTAGAGCCCTTTGCCCAAGGATGGCACACGCTCAAAACTGTGAAAGCCCCGGGGGGAGAGAATTGTCTTTCCTAATATTTTAGATATTTTAGATAAAGGGTTGTAAGAGAATATTAAAACCTTGGTAGCGATAAATACTTAGTTACTTTCATGCTATGGGACCTGAGGAAAGTGCTGATATGAGGGGGATAGTTGTGTTTTCTGTCCTTTGGAACAACAGAGTTGAATTCAGCCCCTTCCATGATCTGAGGAATTTTAGGGAGTCAATGTATCAGCAGTAGCCCATTGCTGAGGACAAGGTTATGAAACTGGAAGATATCTACACCTTTTTCCGCCAACCACCGCCCGTTTACCTGAGTAAGGAAGTTGCAGTGTGCTATGTGCTTTATACCCTTGTGGAAAAAGGGGATTCCTATGGCACGGCACTGATTCAAGCCATTGAAAATGAATATCCCCTCTACCGCCTATCCGATACTGTTCTCTACAGTGCCCTCAAATTCCTAGAAGATGAGGGGATTATTGATGGCTATTGGAAAAAGGTCGAAGGTCGCGGTCGGCCTCGGCGGATGTACCACATTGTCGGCGAAAAGGAGCAACAGGCGCGAGAACTTTCGGAGCTTTGGCTGCGCTATTTGCAGGAACATCCCCACCGTCAGGAATCATCTTAGGAGTCGAGCTGGCGCAGGCGATCGCGCACGGCTTGGATATCCTGCCACGTCAACCATTTGGGGCTGCCCGGCTCCCGCGAGTTATTGCGCAATAGATAGGCTGGATGAAAGATGGGCATACACCAGCGCCCCTGCCATTCAATCCACTGGCCACGAATTTTTGTAATCCCGCGATTATCTTTCAGCAATCCAGACACAGCCGTTGCCCCCGCCAGCAGAATAATGCGGGGGTTGACCAAGCGAATCTGCTCTAATAAGTAGGGTATACAGGCCGCTGCTTCAATGGGTGTTGGGACACGGTTGCCAGGAGGACGGCATTTAACAATGTTGCAGATATAGGCGTCCCGCTCACTGTCGAGATTGACCGAAGCAAGGATTTTATCGAGGAGTTGCCCCGCCTTACCAACAAAGGGGCGGCCACTTTCATCCTCTGCTTGACCTGGTCCTTCCCCAATAATCATCAACTTGGCAGCAGGATTACCCCGGCTGACCACCACATGGGTACGGCTGGCTGCTAAATCACAGCGTTGACACTGCTGACAATGTGCCGCAAGGGCCTGCAAGTTGCGGTAGGTGCCAGCGGGGATGGGCACCTCAGCCCGTAGGGGAATTTGATCATAGGTGGCAGCATCCAGGGGCGTCGCTGGTGCAGGTTCAGCTTCTGTGGGGCTGTCAAATAAGCTAAATTGCAACGGCTCACTCATGCAGATCGTAAATTCCTGAGAATAATGTTAAAGAAACTTCACGAAACTTAGGAAAAACTTAGGACAAGTCACACCAATTTTATGGCGATCGCCAGAACCTTAATTTATCTCACAAAAGTATTTTACAAATTAATAACTACGACGAAACAGGTTTCCCACTGCATTGTATAAAAAATACCTGAAGGGTTTAACAACACGGCCGTTGTTTCCCAGGCCCCTTTGCGGAACAACCCATCAGTGATCGTTAGACCTTTCCGTCACGCCAAGAGCGTTGCACGTTTTTTAAAAAACACACCAAGGATCAGCTTGGTCGCTCTCGGGTTGCTTGACACAGCCCTTAGGGAGTTGCTGATCAACCCCCTAAAAATCCTGCCTTTTCTCTGTGGGCAGGAATGTCAAGAAGGTCTCACTTCTTTAATAACCTTTAAGGAGAATTGATCCATGCTAGATGCATTTGCCAAAGTTGTCGCTCAGGCCGATGCCCGGGGTGAATTCCTCACCAACGCCCAGTTCGATGCCCTGTCCAACTTGGTGAAAGAAGGCAACAAGCGTCTGGATGCTGTCAACCGCATCACCAGCAATGCCTCCACGATCGTTGCTAACGCAGCTCGTGCCCTCTTTGCAGAGCAACCCCAACTGATCCAACCCGGTGGGAATGCCTACACCAACCGTCGTATGGCTGCTTGCCTGCGCGACATGGAAATCATCTTGCGCTATGTGACCTACGCCATTTTGGCCGGTGACTCCAGCGTGCTGGATGATCGCTGCTTGAACGGTCTGCGGGAAACCTACCAAGCCCTGGGGACGCCCGGTTCCTCTGTGGCTGTGGCCATTCAGAAAATGAAAGATGCCGCGATCGCGATCGCCAATGATCCCAATGGCATCACCCCTGGCGATTGCAGCGCCCTGATGTCTGAAATCGCTGGCTACTTTGATCGGGCCGCTGCCGCTGTTGCCTAAGTAAGGCACCTTCGACGTTCTCTAACTTTGACCGTTCTGAACACGCACATTTTTTAGGGAGATATTTTATCCATGAAAACGCCGATTACTGAAGCTATTGCCGCCGCCGATACCCAAGGTCGTTTCCTCAGCAACACCGAACTGCAAGCGGTGGATGGTCGCTTCAAGCGCGCTGTGGCCAGCATGGAAGCGGCTCGCGCTCTGACCAACAATGCCCAGAGCCTGATTGACGGCGCAGCCCAAGCGGTGTATCAAAAATTCCCCTACACCACCACCATGCAAGGCTCTCAGTATGCCTCGACCCCCGAGGGCAAAGCCAAGTGCGCCCGTGACATCGGCTACTATCTGCGGATGATCACCTACTGCCTCGTAGCGGGTGGCACCGGTCCGATGGACGAGTACCTGATTGCCGGCTTGTCTGAAATCAACAGCACCTTTGATCTGTCGCCAAGCTGGTATATCGAAGCTCTGAAATACATCAAAGCCAACCATGGCTTGACCGGCCAAGCTGCGGTGGAAGCCAACGCCTACATCGACTACGCCATTAACGCCCTCAGCTAATAGGCGTTTCCCTTTGTTGCCCGGTGAGGTAAGCAGATGTTGTCGGCGTTGGGCTGACCCTTTGTTTACAACACCGGGCTTGTTTGTACCCTCGATATTTAGGAGTTTGTACCGTGGCTATTACTGCTGCTGCTTCGCGCTTGGGTACCTCCGCCTTCAGTGATGCTCCGCGGGTGGAGCTGCGTGCCAACTGGAGCGAGGAAGATTTGGAGACTGTTATCCGTGCCGTTTACCGCCAGGTCTTGGGCAATGACTATGTCATGGCATCGGAGCGTTTGGTGAGTGCGGAGTCACTGTTGCGCAATGGCAAAATTACCGTGCGGGAGTTTGTGCGCGCAGTGGCTAAGTCGGAACTATACAAAGAGAAGTTTCTCTACGGCAATTTTCAAACCCGTGTCATTGAACTGAACTATAAACATTTGTTGGGGCGGGCACCCTACGACGAGTCAGAAGTGATCTTCCACTTGGATCTCTACGAAAATGAAGGCTTTGATGCCGACATTGACTCCTACATTGATTCCCCTGAATACACCAATAGCTTTGGGGATTGGGTGGTGCCCTACTATCGCGGGTTTAATACCCAGCCAGGTCAGAAAACCGTCGGCTTTAACCGCATGTTTCGTCTCTATCGCGGCTATGCCAATAGCGATCGCGCCCAAGCGGAAGGCAGCATGTCCCGTTTAGCACGGGATTTGGCCACCAACCGTGCCAATACGGTGGTGCCACCTTCCAATAGTGATACGGCCTTTGCCTACTACACCCCCAGTGCCGATGTCCCCCCACGGGCTTGCTTAGGCGGTTCCTTTGGTGAAAGTGGCCGCGTCTATCGCATTGAAGTGGCGGGGATTCGCCAGCCGGGCTATCCAGGGGTGCGCCGCAGTAGTACCGCCTTCTTGGTGCCCTATGAGCAACTGTCAGCAAAAATGCAGCAGCTTCAGCGGACGGGTGCTCGCATTGTCAGTGTCAATCCTGCTTAGGAATATTTAGCGTCCTTTTGAGATTGGGAGTCAGGTGTCATGTTTGGTCAAACTGCGTCTGGAAGTGCTGCCCTTAGCCCCTCCGGCGCGCGGGTTTTCCGCTACGAGGTTGTGGGTCTACGTCAAAACGAAGAAACCGACAAAATGGGGTTTCCAATTCGGCGCAGCGGCAGCACCTTTATTACGGTGCCCTACAGCCGCATGAATGAAGAGATGCAGCGCATTACCCGCATGGGGGGCAAAATCGTTTCTATTACCCCAGTGGTTGCCTCCTAGGTAGCTGATGTCAGGAGAGGGAATGACGGCGGTCTCTGAACCGGTACAGCTTACGGTTTCCCAAATGCTGGCGCAGCTTCAGGGGGCGGATACCAGTCTTCGCTACTATGCGGCGTGGTGGCTGGGGAAGTTTGGCCTAGAAACAGCAACGGCAGCGGAGCGGCAGGCTATTGTCAGCGCTTTGATTGCGGCTTTGGCCGATGAAGCCGATCGCACAGAATTGGGGGGCTACCCCCTACGGCGAAATGCCGCCCGGGCATTGGGTAAGCTCGGCGATCGCCAGGCCGTGCCGGCGTTAATTGAGTGCCTGCGCTGTGAGGATTTTTATGTCCGGGAGGCAGCAGCCATTGCCCTCGGTCAATTGGGAGATCCGCGGGCGATCGCTCCCCTACAATCGCTCCTAGAAGGCGGTGTGGCAATGGCGCGGCTGGTCCCCGGTCGCCCGCATCTGGTGCAGCCAGTGGCAGCCGTGATTGAAAGCCTGGGTCACCTTGGCGCCACCGAAGCCATTGCCCTCATTGAGCCCTTCTTGACCCATGAAATGCCGCAAGTGCAATTTGCCGCTGCGCGGGCACTCTTTCAGCTGACGGGGGACGCGGTGTATGGCGATCGCCTCCTAGCCGCTCTCACCAGTGAAGATGTGCAACTGCGGCGGACAGCTCTTCTGGATTTGGGAGCGATGGGGTATCTGCCAGCAGCGGAGGCTATTTTGCAGGCGGGTGTTGAGGCCAGCTTCAAGCTCATTGCCCTCCACGGCATCCTAGCACAGCAATTGCAGCAGGCTGCCCCAGCCGAACAGACCCTCTCCCTCTTTCAAGGATTGGATCAACTGCTGTGAGTGATCTCCACGCCTATATCCATGCCGTTGAGACCGCCAGCTCTGCGCCGGCGTTGCGGGAGGCGGTGGTTCAGCTTGCCCAGCAAAAAAACACCGCTGCCATTCCAACGCTGATTGCCGTTTTGGGGTACAACAACCCCGCTGCTGCCCAAGCTGCTGTAGAAGGTCTCATTGCCCTTGGGGATGCTGTAGTAGAGCCCCTGTTGGCAGAGTTGGATGGGTATAACTACGGTGCCCGTGCCTATGGGGTGCGTGTCTTGGGGAGTATTGGTCATCCGGCCGCCCTGCAGGTCCTATTGGCTGCTGCGCAGTCGGATTTTGCCCCCAGTGTTCGCCGCGCCGCCACAAAGGCCTTGGGAACGCTCCGCTGGCAGTTAATCCCTGAGGAGGCGGCAAAAGAGGCCCAGTTAAAGGAAGCACTGGCGGTTCTGCAGCGCAACAGTGGAGCAGCGGATTGGGCAGTTCGCTATGCCGTGGGGGTTGCCCTTGATCATCTGTATCAGCAGGCAGCGGCCCGCGCGATTCGGGAAGCTGTGCGTTCACTCCTGAATCATTTGAGCGATCGCGACCCCGATATTGTTGTGCGTTCCCGTTGTCAACTTGCCCTCCAGAGGGACTCTCTATCCATGCACACCTCATCCATGCACACCTAAAAGGATTGAAAAGTTATGTCGTTACCCTTGCTGGCTGTGAAGCCCAGAACCCTTGACCAGCGGGTGGTCAGTTATGAAGTCCCCGCCGAGGATGATCCCGTCATCTACCGCCTCACCGATGCCACCGATGCCGCAGACGTGGATGCCCTGATTTGGGCAGCCTATCGCCAGATTTTCAGCGAGCACTTGATTTTGGCCTCCTACCGTCAGCCCTTCCTAGAATCTCAACTCCGCAATCGTGCCATTTCCGTACGGGATTTTATCCGTGGCTTGGGTAAGTCGGAGGTCTATCGCGAGCAGGTGGCAGCCGTCAACTCCAATTACCGCCTTGTGGATATTTCCTTCAAGCGATTCCTTGGCCGCCCCACCTATGGCCAGCAGGAGCAAATTGCCTGGTCGATTATCCTTGCAACCCGTGGTCTAGAAGGGTTTATTGATGCCCTCGTGGACAGTGACGAGTACCAGCAAAACTTTGGTGCCGATATTGTCCCCTACCAACGGCGGCGGCGCATGGCCCGTCCTTTTAACCTCGTTAATCCCCGCTACAGCGACTACTGGCGCAACAAGGAAATCTCCCTGGGTGGCCGTTCTTACTATCAAGCGCGCTACTACGGTTCAGGGCCACTCGACAAGCAAATTGTCCGAGGCGCAATTCCAGCCAACTTCCTTTCTATGGCGCGTTCAATCGTGGTGCCCACCCTCGATACGCAACGCCATGTGGCACGGGCCACCTCAAGTTTGGTGAAGGTTCCCAGCACTGCCCAAGAACGGGATTTGCCGCCCACCCCCGTCAAACCAGTGCCTGTTGCGTTGCCCTACCGTTATTTGCCCTCTCAACCAAAGGTGTAAGCCATGACGATTCCCTTGCTGAGCTATGCCCCCAGTTCTCAAAATCAGCGGGTACCGGGCTACGAAGTACCCAATGAAGAAACCCCCTGGCGCTATTCCCTTGAGGATGCAGTGGATCAGTCGGATATTGATGAACTGATTTGGGCAGCCTATCGCCAGGTATTTAGTGAACACGTGGTCCTCAAGAGTACCCGCCAGCCCCATTTGGAATCACAACTGGCCAATCGTGCCATTTCGGTACGGGATTTTATTCGCGGCTTGGCCAAATCAGAGACATTCCGCCGCCTAGTGGTGGAGACGAACTCCAACTATCGCTTGGTGGAAATTGCCCTGAAGCGGCTGCTTGGGCGTGCTCCCTACAACAAAGATGAAGAACTGGCGTGGTCCATTCGCATTGCCACCGATGGTTGGCAGAAATTTGTGGATACCCTTGTGGACAGCGACGAATATACGCAAAACTTTGGCGATAACACCGTGCCCTATCAGCGTCGTCGCTACAAAGATCGCCCGTTTAATTTGGTTACCCCTCGCTATAGTGACTACTGGCGCGATAAGTTAGAAAGCAGTCGCTACAAGTGGGGTGACATCCGCAACTTCCTAGAGATGGCACGATCGGTCAAGGTGACGCCCGTGCAATTCAAGCCGGTCTCCACGGCCAATGTGCAAATCCCTGATACCACGCGGCGCGATCGCCCGACTGTCCCGGCCTCGATCAACCCGACGGCGAGCTTTCCGCTGCGCTAGCTATTGTTTCACTCTTTGACTTGGGAGAGATCCATGGACTTACCTCTAATTGCCTACAAGCCCACGACTCAAAACCACCGCGTCGCTAGCTTTGGCATTGCCGATCAAAACGAAGATACCCCCTATATCTATCGTCTTGAGGATGCGGCCTCCTACTCGGAAATCCGGGAGGTAATCTGGGCCTGCTATCGGCAGGTGTTTAGTGAGCATGCCACCTTGGCTTTTAACCGTCAAATCACTTTGGAATCGCAATTAGTGAACCGAGTGATTACGGTGCGGGACTTTATTCGCGGTTTGGCCAAATCAGAGCGCTTCTACAATACAGTGGTGGTCGTAAACGACAACTACCGTTTAGTGGATGTTTGCCTACGGCGGTTTTTGGGGCGCAGTGCCTACAATGAAGAGGAAAAAATTGCTTGGTCAATTAAAATTGGCACCCTTGGCTTCTATGGCTTTGTCGATGCCCTACTCGACAGTGAGGAATACACCAATGCCTTTGGTGACTTTACGGTGCCCTACCAGCGCAAGCGGATGGAGGGACGTCCCTTTAACCTTGTGACACCGCGCTATGGTTTTGAATATCGCGACAAAGTGGGCACCACCAAGACAGATTGGCGGTTTACGCTGGAGAAATTCTACGATCGCAAGTTCCAGGAGCGGCGGCTACCGGAGGGCGATCCCCGCAAATACCGCGATTTGGCAGCAGCGATCGCACCCAAAACTCGCTATGCTCAACAGTTGCGGGCCGCTGATGTTGACTACCTTGCCAAAGTGCCCCGCCGGCGTTAAAGCGCACTGATCATTAAATGTCCTCTAGTGGTTGAGCCGTCGGTCATACTACTGGCGGCTTTTTTCCATGGTGGTTCTTTTGAAACCCAATCTATGAGCATCTCGCATGGAGGTTGGTTCTTTCTTGAACTATGGGCAATCACCTTCTCCCCTGGCTGGTCAGCGCCCTTATCACTGCCACCGTTGTACCGGCCAGTAGTCAAGTTACGATTCCATTTACAGTCAGCGTCAGTCCCGATCGCCCTGTTTTAGGAGATACGCTGGCTATTGTGATCAACACTTCCGAAGAGCCTACCGCCGAAGTGGCGGGCAAAGCACTGCCGGTGTTCTCCATTGGCCCACAGCAATGGCGTGCTTTTGTGGCAACAACACCGCTCCAGACCCCCGGCCGCCGTTCCTTAGTGGTTCGGGCAGGAAATCAAACCCGCAACCTGCTGCTTTGGGTGGGCGATCGCGCCTTTCCTGTGCAACGCATTTGGCTACCACCGGGCAAGGACGCCTCAGGAACAGATTTTGAATTTGATCGCGTGGATGCCTTTAAGGCACTGGTCACCCCCCAACGACTCTGGCAAGGTGCCTTTCGCCGCCCCAACAGTGGTCCTGTAACCACCCCTTACGGTGTGCAGCGATATTACAACGGCGTTTTTGCCAAGGACTATTTCCATCGCGGTTTGGACTATGCAGGCCCCAAGGGATCACCGGTAGTGGCAGCTCAGCGGGGACGGGTTGCTCTCGTGGGACGAGAGTCTCAAGGGTTTCTGATCCATGGCAACACGGTCGGTATTGATCATGGACAGGGGGTGCTGACGATTTACCTGCACCTTGATCAAATCCGCGTTCAAGAGGGACAACTGGTTGAGGCAGGGGAAGTCATTGGCACCGTTGGCAATACGGGTGCCGCCACAGGCCCCCATCTCCACTGGGGACTCTACGTCAATGGCGAGTGCGTCGATCCGAGATCGTGGCTAGCTCAGGGGTGGCAGTAGTTGTTACAGGAACTCCACTCCCTGCCTAGTTTAGGGTCAAGAAATGGGGGATAATGCTACTTCAGAGGTAGTCACTTACTACCGTTGCCGCTGATAAGATTTGGGAGTTAGCAACAATGACCATTTTGTTTCAACTGGCCTTGGCTGCCCTCGTCATCCTGTCCTTTGTGATGCTGATTGGTGTACCCGTGGCCTATGCCTCTCCCCAGGATTGGGATCGCTCAAAGCAGTTAATTTTCCTTGGCTCCGGGCTATGGATTGCCCTAGTGCTGGTGGTGGGCGTTCTCAACTTTTTTGTGGTTTAGTCCCGCCAGCGTTGGCGATAGACTTCATACAAGAGCACTGCCGTGGCGATCGCCACATTCAGGGATTCGACAGTTGGCTCCTGAGGAATCCGCAGAGCAGTAAAGCTGAGATCTTGGTAGGCCGGGGGTAACCCTTGGCCTTCATTGCCCATGACCAACAAGGTGGGTTGACGGAAATCCCCTTGCCAGTAGATCAGGGGCGCAGTCGGTAATGTGACAACAATTTGCCATCCTTGGGCTTGATAGGCCTTGAGGGTTGCCAAACCGTCGGTAACAGTTTGCATGGGTAGGCGAAACCACTGACCGGCACTAGCGCGCAACACTTTCGGATGAGTCATGTCGACGCAATCGGCAGTCAGCAATAGACCCTCAACCCCCACTGCGGCAGCGGTGCGAATAATCGCTCCCAAATTGCCCGGATCTTGAAGGGTCACTAAACACAGGCCCAAAGACTGGAGCGGCAATGCAGGCAGGGGTGTATAGTCGGCAACGGCGACGACGCCATCGGGGGTGGTTGTTGTACAAAGGGCAGCAAGGACTTCTTCACTGACTTCAAGGGCGCGATCGCTGCTGTGGAGAAGCTGCTGCCAAAATGTTGGAGATTGTTTTGCTTGCCAAGCGCTGGTATAGCAAACCACAGATAAGTGATAGCCACTTGCCAGTGCCTCTTGGATCAAATGAGTCCCCTCTAAAAGCAAGTGCCCTTGGCGATATTTGCGGTGGTGCAGCTTACGAATCGAGCGCACCAGCTGATTCTGGCGACTGGTAATGATCACTGCTGAATCCAGCGCTCAAGAAAACGTTCCAGATAGGGAGCCAAGAGTGCTGTTTGAGCCGCTTGGGCCTGAATTTCTGCTGCCGATTGAACATAGCGATCGGGGACCAGCTCGTGCTGACAGTGCTGAATCAACTCCCCCAGACCTGCAGGGGTCACTTCTAGGTGAAACTGAAGACCAACAACGCGATCGCCCCACAGGAATCCCTGCTGTGGACAAGCGGCACTTTTGGCGAGGAGAATCGCGCCCGTGGGTAGGCTAAACATATCCCCATGCCAATGCAGCACCGTCAGTTGGGGTGGCCAATCCTGAAACCAGGGATGGGCTTGGGCGGCTGCTGTGAGTTCAATGGGAAACCAGCCGATTTCCTTCGTAGGTGCAGCGGTGACCGTTGCCCCTAAGACATGTGCCAACAGTTGAGCACCGAGACAAATCCCTAAAATGGGTAAGCCATTGGCGATCGCCTGCCGCAAAAAGGCTTTTTCAGCCCCCAACCAGGGATAGAGCGCCTCATCGTATACCCCCATGGGGCCACCCATGACGATCAGGGCATCTACCTCCGTCAATGCGGGTAGCGGCTCGCCCGCATAGAGATGACTGCCTTGCCAATCAAAACCACGGGCGATTGCCCACTGCGCAATATGGGCGGGGGTCTCAAAGGGCACATGCTGGAGGTAGTGCAGCCGCATGCATCCCCTTAAGAAGAACTACCGCCTTGATTGCCAAGGATACGGGATTTATACTCGTTGACCCTTTGACCCAATTCCCGGCGACCCGATTCAAAGAGGACATAGCGATAGAGAAACCAACAGGTGTAGCCAAAGCCGACGAGTTCACAGGTTGGCCCTAGGAGGGGAATCGCATTCACCACTTCCAAAATGGCAACCGCTAGTGCCACAAAAGGAACAGTGGCGAGAATAATGAGAAGAGTACGCAGGGACTGCTGGTATTCGCCCAGAAATTCACTCACCTGATCGGGAAAGACTGTGAGGAGCCAATAGAGTTTTTCGCGAGCCTGTTGCCACTGTTCATCCGTGAGACCACCCACCTTTGGCGTCGTTGTCTGAGACTCTACTTCCGCTAAGGGTGCTGCCGGCGGTGTTGGTTCAAAAATGGGCTTTTCTGTATGGGTGGTTTCTGTGGTTGGGGATATCTCAAATTCATTCATGGGCTTAAGTTCCTTCAGTACCTCAGCAAGTTTAGGCTAAGTTCACCGATCAGCGTTGGCTAACAGCTAATAATTGTTTAACATAGGTGGTGCCTTACCGCTAGCATCCCATTGTCTCAAAAAACGGCGCTACTCATTGAGCACCCAAGTATCCTTGCTCCCTCCCCCTTGGGATGAATTCACCACCAATGAGCCGCGCTTCATGGCCACCCGCGTCAGGCCACCAGGATGGACATAAATTTCCTTGCCATACAGAATATAGGGGCGTAAATCCACATGGCAGCCAACAATTTCATCCCCCAAAAGGGTGGGCACCCGCGACAGCGAAAGCGTGGGCTGGGCAATGTAGTTGCGGGGATTGGCTTTGATGCGTTCGGCAAATTCTGCCCGCTGTTCAGCCGTAGCTTGACCACCAATCAGCATGCCATAGCCACCGGACTCGTTGGCAGATTTTACCACGAGGGAATCGAGGTTCTTGAGCACATGGTCCAACTGTTGGGGCTCCCAGCACAGGTACGTGGGCACATTCGGCAGTAGGGGTTCCTCACGGAGGTAATAGCGAATCATTTGCGGCACATAGGCATAAATTACCTTGTCATCGGCCACACCAGTTCCGAGGGCATTGGCGATCGCCACCCGCCCTTGGCGATAGACTTCCATCAGACCCCTGACCCCCAGCACCGACTCCGGACGAAATACCGCTGGATCAATAAAGTCATCATCAATGCGGCGATAGACCACATCCACCCGCTCAAGCCCCTTGGTGGTGCGCATTTGGAGGTAACCATCGGCCACTACCAGATCCCGCCCTTCCACAAGCGTCACCCCCATTTGCTGCGCAAGGAAGGAATGCTCAAAATAGGCGGAGTTGTATATTCCCGGCGTCAGTACCACCACCGTCGCATCCGGTAGGCCGGGGGGGGCAAGGTTCAACAGGGTTTCTAGTAGATGGCTGGGGTACTCGTCCACAGGTTGAATGTGCAGTTCTTTGAAAAGCAGGGGAAAGGTGCTTTTCATCACTCGGCGGTTTTCCAGCACATAGGAGACCCCCGAAGGACAGCGCAAGTTATCCTCTAGAACATAGAATGTGCCATCGCGATCGCGCACTAAATCGGTCCCCGTAATATGGCACCAGATCCCTCCTGGGGGCTTCAGGTCATGGCAGGGACGTAAATAGCCCTTAGCTGACTCAATTAACTCCCGGGGCATGACACCATCCTTAATAATTTTTTGATCGCCATAGACATCAGCAATAAATGTATTGAGTGCTACAACCCGTTGCTTTAGACCCCGTTCAAGGGCTTGCCACTCTTGGGCTGGAATGACCCGCGGCAGAATATCAAAGGGCATGATCCGCTCGATGCCCTCAGCAGCACCATAGACCGTGAATGTGGCGCCAATATTAAACATTACCTGCTGTGCTGTTTTTTGGCGCTGCTGGAGCTGTCCCGCTGGGAGCGATCGCACCCGTTGCAACAGCGGTTCAATAAAAGGTCGTGGCTGTTCTTTGGCAAGAAACCACTCGTCGTAAAAATCTCCCGGATCGTAGTTGTCAAATTCCCGCATTGATATTCCTTTGTGGCAATTTCCCTCAATGGTCTTGCTCTAGAGGCGTGGGCAAATCGGAAACCGCCACTAGATGAAACCCCATTTGACAACGAAAATGTTGGCATCCCGCTTCAGCGGTACTCCCTAGAGGCGCCCCACAACGAAGCTGACCCTCCTGCCAGCGGGGTTGGCCTTGGCGATCGGCAAACAAGCAGGATTGACACACAGACTGTGACGGTAAAATCTGGTTTTGGGTGAGGATCACCAGCATCGGACACCTCCCACGGATCAGAGCCTTTAGTAGAGAGTCTTTATAGAACCTGGCCGAAAAAAGACTCCAACCCTAGTGCTTTCATTTTATCGTGAAAGCCTAGCGGATATAGTTGACTGCAACTGCTAACTTTGCTACAAATTGCAACTCACAGTCCGCTGCTTAAATCGGCAGCAAAGACTGTATGGGGAAGAGGGTTTGCTAGGATAAATAGGCTAAGACTAATAGAATGATTGTCACCCCTTGAGCTGTAATCCATGTTTGACGCCCTTGCCGAACGCCTTGAATCTGCTTGGAAAACCCTACGGGGTCAAGACAAAATTACGGAAAACAATATCCAGGAAGCTCTTAGGGAAGTGCGGCGCGCCCTATTAGAGGCCGATGTCAACCTACAGGTCGCCAAAGACTTTATTGAAAACGTCCGTCAGCGGGCGATCGGTGCCACAGTCATTGCCGGGGTTCGTCCCGATCAGCAATTTATCAAAATTGTTTATGATGCCCTCGTTGAGGTCATGGGGGAATCCCACAGTCCCCTTGCTCACGGGGAGTCACCACCCACGATTATTCTCATGGCGGGTTTACAGGGAACGGGGAAAACCACCGCCACCGCAAAGTTAGCTCTGCACCTACGCAAAGAAGGCCGCAGTGCTCTGTTGGTGGCTACCGATGTCTATCGTCCCGCTGCCATTGACCAGTTGATGACCCTTGGCAAACAAATTGATGTGCCCGTGTTTGAAATGGGTACAGAGGTTAGCCCTGTGGAAATTGCTCGCCAAGGGGTGGCCAAAGCCAAGGAACTGGGTGTGGATACCGTGATTATTGACACTGCGGGGCGCCTACAAATTGATGCCGAGATGATGGCAGAACTGGCGGCCATTAAGGAAGCAGTACAACCCCACGAAACCCTCTTGGTGGTGGATGCGATGACCGGGCAAGAGGCGGCCAACCTCACCCGTGCTTTCCATGAGCAGGTGGGGATTACGGGGGCCATTCTCACCAAGCTAGATGGCGATACACGCGGTGGCGCAGCTCTCTCGGTGCGTCAGGTCTCTGGACAGCCGATTAAGTTTATTGGTGTTGGTGAAAAAGTCGAAGCTCTCCAGCCTTTCTATCCCGATCGCTTGGCTTCGCGCATCTTGGGGATGGGGGATGTCCTCACCCTTGTCGAAAAAGCCCAAGAGGAAGTGGACTTGGCCGATGCCGAAAAAATGTCCCGCAAAATCCTCGAAGCCCAGTTTGACTTTGATGACTTCCTCAAGCAACTGCGCTTGCTAAAAAATATGGGTTCCCTGGCGGGAATTATGAAGCTCATCCCCGGCATGAATAAAATTTCAACGGAGCAACTCCAGCAGGGGGAACAGCAACTGAAGCGGGCAGAAGCAATGATTAACTCCATGACCCGCGAAGAGCGCCGCAATCCTGAACTTCTTGCCAGTTCCCCCAGTCGCCGTGAACGGGTGGCCAAAGGTTCCGGTTATCAAGTAGCCGATGTTACAAAGTTGGTCAGCGATTTCCAACGCATGCGATCGCTGATGCAGCAGATGGGTCAAGGGAGCTTTCCGGGAATGGGGATGCCGGGTCTGAACCCAATGGGTCGAGGGGGACGTGCCCAGACTGCCAAAAAGCCCAAGAAGCAAAAGAAACGCAAGGGCTTTGGTGTTCTCTAAGCACTGCCCTGACTACAAGGGGCGATAGACCCGATAGTTAATGTGGGGGAAGATATTGTCAATCGCTTCCACCTTTTCCAGCCAGCCGGCATCAATTTTTTGTGCCTTGATGTCATCGTAGAGCTTGTGGAAGCGCATCAGGTGGCTACGGGTGCGGCGAACCGCATAGGGCACCATCGTTCCCGTCCGCATAATAAAGGCCCAGTCGGAGGATTGGGCAAGGAGCAATTCCCGTGCCGCTTGGTTGAGGGCACGCCAACTCAGTTCATCCCACGGCTCCCCTTTGGCCAGTTCGATCATCCGTTCAGCAGCCTTATGGAGGTGAGGGTAAATCCAAGCATTGGTGTCATTCAGCCAATATTCATGAAAGCCCTTGTAGCCCCAACTGGACTGGGAAGGACGGCACACCTGCTGGGTGGGATGGGCGCGCAGATAGTCTGCCAAGTGGGTCATGGTAAAGGTGTCTTGGTCAAACCAGACCTTGCGGAAGAGAAAGTCAAGGAACCAAGGCCCTTCATACCACCAGTGGCCATAGAGTTCAGCATCGTAGGGAGAGACCACAATCGGCGGACGCTGCATCAGTTGGTACAGGTAGCGAATTTGGTTTTCGCGGTTGAACATGAAATTGGCAGCGTGTTCGGCAGCTTTTTCCCGTGCCCAGTAGGGGTCATAGAGCTGCTTATCCCCTAGACCAAGGCCACGCCCAGTAATTTTGTGGTACTTAATCCCGGTATTTTTGCGTTGGCCATTGGGCATGATATAGGGCTTGATGTATTCGTAGTCCGCTTCCCAACCCAAGTCCTTGTAAAACTCACGGTATTCAGGTGCCCCCGGATAGCCCACCTCCGATGACCACACCTGCTGGGAGGATTCGTGATCACGGCCAAAGGCAGCCACCCCAGTTTCGGTAAAAATGGGGGCATAGGTGCCAAAGCGAGGGCGGGGACGAGCATAGAGAATACCGTGGCCATCGGTAATGAAATAGCGCAAACCAGCATCCGCCAGCATTCGCTCTAGGCCTTCGTAGTAGGCGCACTCTGGTAGCCAGATGCCCTTGGGTGGACGCCCAAAGGTTTGCTCGTAGTGCTCACAGGCCACCTGTAGTTGTGCCCACACCGCTTGGGGATACATTTTCATTAGGGGCAGGTAGCCGTGGGTGGCACCACAGGTAATGATTTCCAGGTTATTAGTGTCTTGAAACTGCTTAAAGGCCTTGATGAGGTCGCGATCGTAGTTTTCCCATGTCTGCCGTACGCGGTTGAATTCTTGGGCATAGTGCTCGGCTAGGTAGCGGATATGGCCATTGTAGGTATTGTGCTCTACCTCTAGTTCCGCCAGTTCCTCTAGTTTTGCCAAGTGCTGATCGTAGCGTTCCTGCAACAGCGGATCCCGCAGCATTGAAATTAATGGCGGCGTCATACTCATTGTGATTTTGAAGTCTACGCCGTCACGCTTTAGCCCCTCAAACATCCGGATCAGGGGCACATAGGTTTCCGTAATCGCCTCAAAGAGCCACTCTTCTTCTAAAACGTAGTCACTCTCGGGGTGGCGGACAAAGGGGAGGTGAGCATGCAAAACCAGCGCTAAATAACCAATTGCCATAGGAAGTTTGCCTATTGATGTATTTGGGACAACGGCGGGGGATCAATGAGATCAGTTGAGTTTCCCCCATCTTAGGCGAAATAGCCAAATCTGCAACGGGTCATTTTTATCTTTTCTTCACATTTATCGTTAGTCTGACATTTTTGCCATGGAGGGTACTACGTATGGCCGGTATGGCCGCCAACCCACGCCGCAGAATTTCGGTTCTGGGCAGGGATGGAGAATCTCAACCAGAATTTCTAGGGAATCCACTAGGCGAGGCCCCGGACGGTTGAAATAGGCGTTGCCATCCACAATGTACAGTTGACCGGTTTGCAGGGCACGCAATTGCTGCCACTGGGGATGGGTTTGCAATGCTTGGTCAAGCTCTTGCTGGGTGCGTTCCAGGTCAAAACCACAGGGCATGACAAGGATTACTTCGGGGTCGATCGTCAGCAGGGTTGACCACTCAATGTAGGGGGAATGCTTGCCGGCGGTACCCAGCAGATTTTCACCGCCCGCCAGTGCAATTAATTCTGGGATCCAGTTGCCACTGGCCATGAGGGGGTCAATCCATTCAATAGTTACCACCTGGCGGCGGGGGCGATCGCTCACCCGGCTTTGACAGGCGCGAATCCTCGCTTTCAGGTCACTCAGCAGGGGGTCTGGAGCAACCCCAAGGATCAGACCCACCCGTCGGATATCTTCCCAGACATCCTCAAGGCAATGGGGTTGGAGAGAAATTAACTGCGGTGGCGGCTCCAGAAGTTCGGCGATCGCCCGCTGGACCTCTGCCAAGGTAACCGCACACACATCGCATTGATCTTGGGTAATAATGTGGGTGGGTTTTAGCGCTTGCAGAGTCGCCAGGTCTAAGTCATAAATGCCCAAGGCCGCTTGCAGCAGATCCTGAACCGCTCGATCAATGGCTAAACTCGACTGTTGGGCATCTAACCTAGCCCGGGTACAGACAGGCAATGCCTTGACTGCAGGCGGATAGTCACACTCATGGCTGCGACCCACAAGAAACGGCAGCAACCCCAGAGCAGCAACAATTTCTGTGGCACTGGGCAGAAGAGAAACAAGGCGCATTTTAGGGCTAATGCCAGGAGCCAGAATTGAACTGGCGACACGAGGATTTTCAGTCCTCTGCTCTACCAACTGAGCTATCCCGGCTTGAAAGTGCTTTATGATTTTAGCAAGCGTCTAGGTGCGATGACAAGTCTCTCGGGCAATCATTTCTAGGAATGCCACCATGTCTCGCCTGAAGTGTCTGACCATGCTTGATCGCTTACAACCTTAGAAGACCCCTGCGCCGAACATCTGCTAGAGGCTCCACTCCTTATCTGTGTTCGGTTTTAGAACAACACCGCCTATCGAGCGACGCTCCTATTGAGGAGGATGCTGCTCGGATTCAGAACAACGATGTACCTAAAAGCTTTGGGGTGATTCGTGGCTAACCCTGAATCTCCTCCGTCAGGACACCTTTGTCGAAGGGCCTCAGGGCAAAAGGTTTGAGGGCAGGGGAGGAGGATGACTACCCCGCTCCTGGTTACTGCCTGAGTCTGGGGCTTGACCACAATTCGCGAGCCCACTAAGCTGCCCTTATAGTGACAGTCCCCTTGTGGAGTCTCCTAATGGGTATTCAAGTTATTGCCACCACTCCCTTCAAGGATCAAAAACCCGGTACCTCTGGCTTACGTAAGCCAGTACCTGTTTTTCAGCAGCGCCACTACCTGGAAAACTTTATTCAAGCAATTTTTGACACCATTGAGGCACCGCAGGGGCAGACCCTTGTCCTCGGGGGTGATGGTCGCTACTTCAATGCCGAAGCGATTCAAGTCATCCTCAAAATGGCGGCAGCCAATGGTTTTGCACGGGTCAAGGTGGGGCAGAATGGGATTCTTTCAACCCCAGCCGCCTCCTGCGTGATCCGCAAGTATGGGGCAGTGGGGGGCATTATTCTCTCAGCCAGTCACAACCCCGCAGGGCCACAGGGAGATTTTGGCGTCAAGTTCAACATTGCCAATGGGGGACCTGCTCCCGAAAAAGTCACTAATGCGATCTATGAGCGCAGCCTTGCCCTCACCCACTACAAAATCTACACCGCACCCGATGTGAATCTGCACACCCTTGGGGAGTTTCCCTTGGGTGAAATGATTGTTGAAGTCATTGACCCCGTGGCTGATTATCAAGCGCTGCTGGAGACCCTTTTTGACTTTGATCGCATTGCCGAGGTGATCCGTACAGGGAAGCTGCGCCTTGTCTTTGATGCCATGCACGCGGTTACAGGACCCTACGCCCAGCAAATTCTGGAAAAGCGCTTGGGAGCACCCCCAGGCACGGTTCAAAATGGTGTGCCGCTACCGGACTTTGGCGGTGGGCATCCCGACCCCAATTTGGTTTATGCCCATGACTTGGTGCAGCAACTCTTTGGTGAGCATCCGCCGGATTTTGGGGCTGCCTCCGATGGCGATGGCGATCGCAACATGATTTTGGGGGCAAACTGTTTTGTAACCCCCAGTGATAGCCTAGCTATTCTGGCGGCCAATGCCCAACTTGTGCCCGGCTACAAAGATGGATTAGCGGGGATTGCCCGTTCGATGCCCACCAGTCAAGCGGCCGATCGCGTTGCTGCTAAGCTTGGTATTGACTGTTACGAAACCCCCACAGGCTGGAAGTTCTTTGGTAATCTCCTCGATGCCGGTAAAGCAACCCTCTGCGGTGAGGAGAGTTTTGGCACTGGCTCCAACCACGTGCGCGAAAAAGATGGCCTCTGGGCTGTGCTCTTTTGGTTGAATATCTTGGCCGTCCGCCAAACCTCTGTGGCCGAGATTGTCAAAGCTCACTGGCAAACCTATGGCCGCAACTATTATTCGCGCCATGACTATGAGGGCATCGACAGCGATCGCGCCCACACGCTGATGAGCCAACTAGAGCAAAAACTTCCCAGCCTAGTGGGTCAGACCTTGGGTGCCTACACAGTGGCCACTGCTGATAACTTTAGCTACACCGATCCAGTGGATCACAGCGTCAGCCAAAACCAAGGCATTCGGCTCGTTTTTGAAGATGGCAGCCGCATTGTCTATCGCCTGTCAGGAACAGGAACCCAGGGGGCAACGCTGCGGGTCTATTTGGAGCGCTTTGAACCCCATCCTGCCCAGCAACACCTCGATGCCCAAGCGGCACTTGCCGATTTAATTCAACTGGCCAATGAAGTGGCAAATATCCAAGGCTTAACGGGTCGCGATCGCCCCACCGTCATTACCTGATTGGTATGAAAATTCTCCATGTGTCTGATATCCACCTTGGCAGTGGCCTCAGTCATGGCCACATTAACCCTGCCACGGGCTTGAATACGCGCCTTGAGGATTTTATTGCTGCTCTGGCCACCTGTATTGACCGTGCTCTGAGTGAACCCGTTGATTTGGTGCTTTTTGGGGGCGATGCCTTTCCCGATGCAACACCACCCCCCCTCGTCCATGAAGCCTTTGCCAGCCAATTTCGCCGCTTGGCAGATGCCCACATTCCCACAGTTTTGCTGGTGGGCAACCACGATCAGCACGCCCAAGGACAGGGGGGCGCCAGCCTCAGTCTCTATCGCACCCTGGGGGTACCCGGCTTTATTGTTGGCGATCGCTTGGCCACCCATCGCATTGACACTCCCCAGGGCAGTGTTCAAGTCATGACCCTCCCTTGGTTAACGCGATCGACACTCCTCACGCGGCCGGAAACCAGTGGCCTTTCCCTTGCGGATGTGCATCAACTGCTCCTAGAGCGGCTTCGCCTTGCCCTTGAGGGGGAAATTCGCCAACTCGATCCTGCCTTACCTACCGTCTTACTTGCCCATGCTATGGTGGACACCGCCCAGTACGGCTCTGAACGCTATTTGAGTGCGGGCAAAGGCTTTACAATTCCCCTGGGTTTCTTGGCACGCCCCTGTTTTGATTACGTTGCCCTTGGTCATGTCCATCGCCATCAAGTCCTGTGTCACGATCCACCCGTGGTCTATTCCGGCAGTATTGAGCGGGTGGATTTTGGCGAAGAGGGGGAAGAAAAGGGCTATGTCTTAGTAAACCTCGTCAAAGGGAAAACAGAATTTCAGTTTTGTCCCCTCCCCACCCGCCCCTTCCGCACAATTCGTGTGGACTTAACCGAGGTGGAACGCAATCCCCAAGCTGCCCTCTTGGCGGCGATCGCCAGCGTGGACATCAGCGAAGCCGTGGTGCGGGTCATGTATCAACTGCGCCCCGATCAAATTCCCCTGATTAACCTCCATGAATTGGAAAAGGCTCTTGAAAGCGCCCATAGCATCAGCCTCCTGCCCCAACTTGCCAATAGTGAGCCCATTGGCCGGCTGCCAGAAGTTGCCCTCGAACAATGCCTTGACCCCAGCCATGCGCTGCAACTGTATCTAGATCACCGCCCCGATCTTGAACCCCTGCGGCAGGATCTGCTAGCGGCACTCCAAACCCTTGCGGGCAATCCTGAACAGGAGCGTCAAGACGGGCCACAGATACCGCGATCGCCCGAACCTGTGATTGAGCAACTGCAATTGCTCTCCTAGGCTAAAACTCCCCTCAGCTTGAGCAACCTTTCTAGCGGCTTGGCATCCGAGGGCAAAAGAGGACCCGGGAGCCTGGGCAAACTTTTTCTCCGAAATTATTGACATTTTTTCTCATCTGGCATAGGCTAAGTCTTAGTGTTCTCCTCTCTGAGGAATCGGCAGGCGGGGTCAGTCATTGCGACGACCCCTTTTTTCTTGAGGCGGACTGTTGATTCTCAAAAAACCCCGAACCCAACCCTCTCTAGGGGCAGTGAACTATTGCTAAAAATTTGCAAATTTTTGGCAGGGAATATGGCGGCTACAGCACCACAGCACGATATAGGGGGCCAGGGTTCTTCTTGGGCCTTGAGAACAGCAATTTTTTGGCAAACCCACGGGATGACTGCGGTTGAGATGTAAGGGGTTAGGGGCTGCTGCAATTCATCGAGAGCTGTGAGGCCAGTAGAAGCCAAGAACATCTGGGGTTTCCTGTTCTTTGCTTCCTAAGGCATATTTCCTCTTCTTTGCCGACACAATCCTCTATTCACTTATCCAGTGATGTTTTTGCAAATATGCACTCGCGGATTTTAGAAAAGATTTTTTCTCAAGCTTGGGGGCACCTAGGCCCTACTCTATCAACTCCTAGCGTCACAGCAGGAGGATGATCCATATCACAAGTCAAGTGTGTTTGCTGTGGCACACTACGATCAAAGTTTGCGATATGCCCATGTTTAACCCACTTACCATTCGGTTTTGGGGTGTGCGCGGCAGTGTTCCCTGTCCCGGTTCCCACACTGTCCGCTATGGTGGTAACACCCCCTGCGTGGAAATTCAAGCCAATGGTCAACGGATCATCCTTGACGGCGGTACAGGTTTGCGGGTTCTTGGGGAGCACCTAATGGGTCAACAGCCAGTGACGGCACACTTATTCTTTACCCATACCCACTGGGATCATATTCAGGGGTTTCCCTTCTTTCAACCCGCTTTTGTACCGGGAAATCAGTTCCATATCTACGCAGTGCCGGGGAAAAATGGTCAGGGCATTGAACGACGACTGAATGATCAAATGCTGCACCCCAACTTTCCCGTTCCGTTGCAAATTATGGGGGGAGATTTACGTTTTTATGACTTGGAGGCGGGCGAGCGGGTGTACCTAGACGGCGGTGTAGTGGTGAGTAATGAGGCTCTGAATCATCCGGGCGGGGGGGTGGGCTACCGTGTCAGTTGGCAGGGCATTCATGTGGCCTATATTACAGACACGGAGCATTTGCCGGATAGGTTACATCCAGGGGCGTTTGCCTTGGCGGATCGCGCGGATGTGATGATTTACGATGCCACTTATACCGATGAAGAATACTATCACCCGCAGCAGAGCAAGGTGGGGTGGGGGCATTCCACATGGCAGGAGGCGGTTAAGCTTGCCCAAGCGGCCCAGGTCAAGCAACTGATTTTGTTTCACCATGATCCCAGCCATGATGATGACTGTTTAGATCGCATTGGCGAGTTGGCACGGGCACAATTTCCGCAGACGCTGCTTGCTCGCGAGGGACTCATTATTTCCGTCTATCCAAATGTGATACACTTCCCGGCAACGCCTCAAGCAAGTTAGCGCCTGTGCTGCCTGTCGTTGTTTTACCGGGATATTTAGCGGCTGCCCCTGACTACTACCCCTTGCGGGATGATCTGCGGCAGTTGGGGTTTGTGGTGGAGGTGGTCCCCCTTAGGGGACGCTCGTGGTTGCCGACATTGGGGGGGCGATCGGTGGCGCCAATTCTCCGGGCTCTCGATACCACCATTCAGAGTGTTCTGAATGAAACAGGGGCCCCTTCTGTGCATCTCATTGGTCATTCAGCGGGGGGCTGGATTAGCCGCATTTACCTAGGGGATCAACCCTATGATGGCAAAGTTTGGGCGGGTCACAAATGGGTGCACACGCTAATTACGTTGGGTACTCCCCACCGGAGTCAGGAGCGTTGGACGCGTCGCAATCTGGACTTTGTTAACACCACGTACCCCGGTGCCTATTACGGGCAAATTCGCTATGTGTGTCTGGCGGGCAAAGCAATCTATGGGACATCACGCGGCTCCTTTGCCAATTGGTTGACGTATCAAAGCTATAAACTCACCTGTGGCGAGGGTGCCTGTTGGGGGGATGGGGTGACACCAGTGGCAGCCGCCCACCTCGAAGGGGCAGAGAATCTGGTCTATGAAAATGTGCTTCATGCGCCTCGCCGCCGTTTGCGCGATCGCCCCGATGCCCCTTGGTACGGCTCCCCAGAAATTGTTGCTCATTGGCAGCAGTATCTCAGGGCCAGTTAGACAGCCCACCGCTCAAATTGCCAGCGGTAAACGGCCAATCCTTTATTGAGAACACATTTTTCCCGTTCTGTCGCGATGGGCCAAGGACTCTGGGGTAACCAATCTGTACAGGTTGAGCGAAAGGCGCCATGGGCACGAAACTGTTGCACCATTGATGCAGCCACTTCAAAAACATCCGACTGAAGGACAACACGTCCACCAGCGGGCAGGAGTTCAGCAAGAATGGCCACCAGTTCAGGGGTGACGACGCGGCGTTTATGGTGACGGCGCTTGAACCACGGATCTGGAAACTGGATCGTGACGGTGTGCAGGGGGAGGCCGCCGAGAATTTTGGGCAAGTGGACATTGGCATTGCCCCAAAGATAGTGGAGGTTCCGAAGTTGCTGGCGATCGCGCCGCTCATTGGCGGCGACCACTAACGGGTAGCGAATTTCCAGACCCAGAAAATTTTGCTCTGGGTAAAGTGCTGCCATTTCTAGCAAGAATGTCCCCCTTGCACAGCCAATATCCAGATGTAAAGGCTGCGAGGGTTGCTCGTAAATCCTTGACCAATCGGGAACAGCAATGTCCTGCTGGAATTTTTGACTAAGAGGGTTAACGTGTTGTCGCACCCGTACCGCCATGGCGCGATCGCTCATCCAAAACTCCCTAATGCACTGCTGCTATAGGGTAGCTTATCTCAGAGGAAAATACTGTCTCTCGGGATCCCGAAAATGCCTCCCTTAAAGCTGGGGGCTGAGTTGATGGGACAAACTTTGACGGCATGTTTCTGGGTTGCAAATACACCATTCGGGCAATGGGTGGTCCTGGCTCGATACATTCACATCTCCCCACGTTCAGGTCCTGTTGGCATACCGGCAGCCGCTGCCTAGGCGTCAAGTAAAGCCGCCGTTGGCAACCCCACTAAAACCATTGCCTTGTATTGCGCTGAGCAAGGGATGAACGTGCGTTCCCATTCTATTCACCCAGCAGCAATCCTTATCCCCCTGTGAGAACCCATCCTTGGCACTGGCTCAAAGAGTATGGCCATGTTGGATACGTCCTTAAGAGGGTTTGGACTGCCGGCGGAAGTCGCTGCAGTAGCTGTCATCTTTGGTGCTGATGAGTTCAGTTGGACCACTGGAGCAGAAATCAATATTGACAGCGATGCTCTGGCAGCATCTGCAGCAATCCCCTCACAGTAGATCACTTCCCCCTCGGTTGATGGTCAAAAGCAGAGATTAAAAAAACTGCCCTCAAAAGCTGAGGACAGCAAAAACCACCTAGGACAATGGGATCGTCCAGCGGCATGGTACGACCCCAAACTTATTGGCGGGCGAGTTACTCCTTCAAGAAACCGCTGTAGGCTTCCATGCCATGCTCGCCGATGTCCAAGCCTTTGAGTTCCTCTTCTTCGGAAACACGAATGCCAAGGGTTTGTTTTAAGGCTAGCCAAAAGATACTGGTCAGGAGCACAGTAAAGCCACCGATGGTCAAGATACCGATGATCTGAGCAATCAATTGAGTGACCCCATGGCCGGTGAGCAAGCCTAACTCTTTGTCAAACAAGCCAACGGCTAGGGTGCCCCAAGTGCCACAGACTAAGTGAACAGAGGTGGCACCGACGGGATCATCAATTTTGATGCGGTCAAAGAAGAGAACAGAATAGACCACAATGACGCCGCCAATGGCACCAATGATTACGGCACTCCAGTAAGATACACCTGCACAGCCTGCTGTAATGGACACTAGGCCCGCCAGAATACCGTTGATAATCATGGAAAGATCGGGCTTACCAATAGCTAGCCAAGCGGTAATTGTTGCCGCAATCCCACCGGCCGCCGCCGCCAAGTTGGTGGTTACAGCAATGTAGGGGACTGCTTGGTCGGCAGCCAGTTGTGAGCCAGGATTAAAGCCAAACCAACCAATCCAAAGAATCAAACACCCCAGCATGGCAAAGCCCATGTTGTGCCCCGGTAAGGCTTGGGGGGTACCGTCGGCGGCATATTTGCCAATCCGTGGCCCCAAAAAAGCGGCCCCCATTAACGCAGACCAACCGCCCACTGCATGGACAACGGTTGAACCGGCAAAATCCTTGAAAGCCACCCCCTCGCCCAGGAAGCTGATATTACTGAGCAGGCCACCTCCCCACACCCAATGACCGGTAATGGGATAGGAGATTCCTGTCAGCAGCAGACTAAAAATCAAAAAGTCGATGAATTTAATGCGCTCCGCCACGGCACCGGAGACAATCGTCGCCGCTGTGCCTGCAAAGGCTGCCTGGAAGAGGAAAGCCACTGAAATGACCAATCCCTCTGGAAAGGGCTTCAGGCCATAGGTTTCTGGGTTTTCACTGCTGAGGAAGAAGCCCCCTGAGCCGATAAAGGCATTGCCCTCCGTACCAAACATAAAGGAGAAACCAACTGCCCAGTAGGCAAGGGTGGCCAAGGCAAAAACAATTAGGTTTTTAGAAAGAATGTTGACAGCATTTTTCTGGCGGCAGAAGCCAGTTTCCAACATGCCGAAGCCAGCATTCATGAAAATCACGAGAATTGCTGCCACCAATACCCAAATAGTATTGAGCACTCCTTGAACGTCTTCAGGGGTGAGGGGTTTATCCTGGGCCTGAGCAGCCACTCCCCAAACAGTCACAATGATTAAAGCTAGGGGAATGCAGGCGACCAGGGCGGGCGATCGCCAACGAAAATTGGGCTGCCAGTCGAGGTTTAGTAACGGGCGCTTTTGCCGTCTAGCACGTTTCAGTTTTAACTTGGACATCGCTTTCATTCTCAACGGTTATAACGGTTATGGAGTCGAGTTGCGCATGAGTTCAGCGGAGGAGAAATCGCAGTTGCAGCACCATTGCACCAGAAAGTCATCTGGCTGCTGTTTGACTTGAGCCAAGCGAAGCATTGACCCGCAGTTAGTTTCTGATTGCATCAGTTCTCAGATTGGAAAATCTGTATCGCGTTATACATTTACCTTGATGACCAAAACCGCCTATCCTTAGGAAAGGCAAGTCCCATCAAGTTTGCAGCTAACGTTCCTAACTAGGTGTGAATGGATACGATCTGGGAGTTGGATTTTTATTCCCGTCCCCTGGTGGATGAAAACAACAAGAAAATCTGGGAGCTGCTGGTTTGCGATCGCCAGCAACAATTTCAGTTCAGCAAAACCTGTGCAGGAGCTGAAGCCAATGCCCGCTGGTTAGCGGCGGCGCTTAAGGAAGCCATGGTTGAATGGCGACAGCAACTGGGCCTGGCAGAGGGGGTTCAACCCCAGCGAGTGCGTTTTTTTCGCCGAGCCATGACCAGCATTATTACGCGGGGGGGAGAAGCTGCAGGATTAGTGATGGTACCGAGTCGGCGCACGTTTGCCCTCTATGATTGGCTGCGCGATCGCGCCACAAACTTCTATCCAACCCTACCCAACTACCAAGCGGAGCTGGCAACGCCACCCCAGTTGATGCCCCCTGCACCGCAACCTCTACCATCAGCTCTGCGGGGGGATCGCTGGCAATTTAGTGCTCTCCCTCTTGGGGAAATTAAAACGGCCCCTGAATGGGAACTGCCCTTTGGTGAGGTACCACCTCTGCCCTTTTTGACCCTCAGCGACGATGTGCTACTGCCGGGGTTAATTATCTATTCGCAGCGGGCACTGCCCTTGGCGGGTTGGCTATCGGGGTTAGAGCCGGCCTCTCTCAGTTTTGAGGAGACACCGCAGCCGTTGCTGATTTTGGAAACGGGGGCGAGCGATCGCTGGGTTCTCATTAGTGGCCGCAATCCTCAGATTCAAAAGGAACTGGCGGCCTTTAAGGACGCCTGCACCCAAAGCCAAGGACTGCACTTTATCGCAGTCAAGGAACAACCGACACAGGAGACCCTGCAGGGCTTTTGGTTGTTGCAGCAAACTCCTGAAATTTGATTAGAGCAGCTTCTCAAGGCCATAGATCAAGCGTTTAAGTTGCCTGACTTTGCGAATGGCAAGCAGTACCCCCGGCATATAGCACTGGCGATCGCTCGTGTCATGGCGTAGGGTATAAATTTGCCCCGGTGCCCCAAAAATCACCTCCTGATGGGCAATTAATCCCGGCAGGCGAACACTGTGGATGCGAATCTCAGCCGCGGCACAGGCCCCCCGCGCCCCCGTCAGATGTTCCGATTCCTGCACCTGGGGCAGGTTAAAGGTTTTGCCCAATTCAGCTAAACGCTGTGCGGTTTGCAGGGCAGTACCACTGGGGGCATCGGCTTTTTGATTGTGGTGGAGTTCAATGATCTCCACATGGTCAAAGTATTGGCTGGCGCGGATGGCCGCCTCTTGGAGCAGCACCATGCCAATGGAGAAATTCGGCGCAATCACCACCCCCAGATCGGCCTTGTCGGCAAACTCGGCCAGTTCCTCAATTTGTTCAGGACTCAGACCTGTTGTGCCCACCACCGGATACACCCCATAGGCGATCGCCATGCGCACATTCTCGTACACTGCTTGGGGATGGGTGAAGTCCACCATGACCACGGGTTGTTTTTCTTGGGCAGCCGCCACACACACCTCTTGCAAGCTGCCACTAATGGGAATTTCTAATGCCCCTAGCCCCAAAGCCTTGCCAATATCTTCTCCCACCTGCTTGCGATCGACGACGGCATAGAGCGCTGTGTCGGGTGCTTGGTGTACAGCCTTAACAACTTCGCGCCCCATCTTACCGAGGGCGCCAACAACAATGACTGGAATAGGTGTACTCATGCAAAACTCCGACACAGACCAGAGGCTAGGATAGCGCGATCGCTTAGCGATACAATAACCCAGTGGTGAAGATTTGTCCTGAAAAGCCAATGTTAGTTTTTCTTTTCCTGAGTTGGTTGAGCGCTGTCAAACTTGGACACCCAAGCGGCCTGGCTATGCCGTTTGTCCCTTGGATCACCATAACCCTGAACTGGCCTCTAGCCTCTACCGCATCGAACCAGGACAAGCCAATTATCCCCACTACCACCAGCGGGGCGATGATATTTTCCTGATTGTGTCGGGTGTGGGTGAGCTCATTACCTGCCCCATGACACCCCCTGCTAACTCGGTGGCTGCCACAGCGTTGAGACGCACTCCCGTAGAAACTGGCTCCTATGTCCATGTGGATGCCCAATGTCTGCATTGGCTGCGGAACTTATCCCCTGATCAGCCCCTGTATTACTTAAATATTGCACCGCTGTCCCACGAGAGCGATCGCGTCGATGTAACCATCGAGGGCTGGAACCCCAAAAGTACTTACTCGTGCTAACTGACTGGCTGCTTCCTCAAAGGCCTTGCTCCACTCCTCCCACGCGTCCTCAAACCCCGCTTTGATGGACTCCCAAGCATCATCTCCCCCTGCTTTGAGGGCAGCCAATTGTTGAGTGAGTTTATCGCCCTTGGCCTTCAAGGCCTCAATTTTGGCTTCAATATCTGCTTTGACATCTTCATCAGCTTGATCTGCCCTTGCTTTGGGTTGGTCAAGTTGGGCACCGAGCTGTTGCAGCTTGGCTTTTATTTCCCCCGGCTAGGTCAAGGGATCGGACGTACAACTATCTTCCCGTTTTCAAGATAAATACCCATCATTGCCCAAGAATTGCTAGATGAATAACAATGCAAGGGTGTCATATTTCCTAGAATGGGGTCAAGGCAGTGGGGATATTTTGTAAAAAGCTGCTTTCATTTCTACACAAAAATAAACTAAAAATCTAAAGAATAATTAAAAAATACATCTAATTATTTGATTTTGTGTAGTGTACCCAGGGATACAGTCAAAAACCAAAGAGTAAAGCTATTCTTTCCATTAGAGAGTTAGGGGGATACTCTGCATAAACAACCTGTTTCTACGCTAGTTTCTACGCTAGAGGGTTATCAGTGAGCCGGTTTCACACTTCCTAGCTTCATTGACAGCTTTGACTGCCGTATTGAAGTGATATCTAAATTCATTCAGCAGTTATTCAGTCTTTCGAGGTAAAGGAGATGACAATTGAGCCAATCAATTTCATGGCAACAATGGTACGACGAGTCCAGTTGACCGATGAAGACAAATCGCTGTTAGCTGAGGCCGCCCCTTGGGGGAAAGAAATTGCTCCGCAAATGGCGGATATTTTTTATGACTATCTAGGCCGTGACGAAGAAATGAACGCTATCCTCAATGCCACGGAGGGGCGAATCCATCGTCTGCACCAAACCTTTGTGGACTGGTTTTATGAAATGTTCACAGGAATGGACAGTTGGGGCAAAGCCTATGCTGAGCGACGCTGGAAAATTGGCCTTGTCCATGTGCGCATTGGAATTGGCCCGCAGCACGTGGTGCCTGCAATGGCAGTTGTGGTGAATGCCGTACGCCAAAAATTAAGGGAAGCCAACAAATCCGAAGCCCTCAGTGACGCCCTTGGCAAAATTTGCATGATTGATCTTGCCTTTATTGAGCAGGCCTACTTTGAAGTTTCTTCCCAAGCAGTGCTCAAAGAAACCGGTTGGACACAGGCACTGTTTCAGCGACTCATTGCCACCGGTGCTGCTGCTATGTAGATCTCCCGACAAGGAGAGCTAACTGTTCAAAATTCTGCAGGAGTATTTTAAGAGGATTCAACCATGCCGATTAACGCTGCAAAACTGGAAGCCACACTGCAAAACTTTGTTGCCAATGCCAGTAATGTCCAAGGGGCAGCCCTTGTATCTCCCGATGGTCTGACGCTGGCCGCAACCTTGCCGGGGGGAATGGACGATGAACGGGTGGCTGCAATGTCAGCCGCAATGCTGTCCCTAGGAGAGCGGATTGGCCGAGAACTGAGTCGTGGCCAAGTGGAACGAATTTTGGTTGAGGGAAGCAATGGCTATGGCATTCTCACTAGTTGTACTGAAGATGCGGTCTTTCTGGTGCTAGCGGATGCCTCTGCCAAGTTGGGAATTATCAACCTTGAAATTAAAAATGTGTTGGCCGAGCTGCAAAACCAACTCACGGCTGTGAGTTCGGCAGTGAATGTTTAAGCCACCCTGACTGGCAAAATCGAGGTGCAATCTATGGAAATTATGCGCATTGTCATTACAGGGCCTGTAGGGGCAGGCAAGTCCACATTCATCCGCACTATTAGCGAAATTGAACCAGTGGATACGGATCGCAAGGCAACGGATGAAATTGCTGCTTTCAAGGAAAAGACAACAGTGGCGATGGATTTTGGGCGGCTTCAGTTTGGCCCCAATGTTGCCCTGCATCTGTATGGCACCCCTGGCCAAGAACGCTTTGACTTTATGTGGGATATTCTCATTCGCAAAGCCCATGCCTTTATCCTGCTGGTGAGTTCTCACCGTCCCCAAGATTTTCGAGCGGCACGCCGGATTTTGGCCTTTATGCGCCATCGCACAAAGATTCCGATGCTAGTGGGTCTGAGCCATGCCGATAATCCCAATGCTTGGCCTGCTGAAGAGATCGCGATCGCCCTTGGCTACCTAAGTCCCCATCGTCGCCCACCGATGCTGCCAGTCAATGCCTTGGAGAAGTCTTCTGTTGCTGCGGCCATGATGGCACTCATTCAAGCCTATACCCGTGCCCAATTCTCGCAATTAAACCACAGTGCACTCACCACTTAGAACAAAATCACTCAATAGGGGGAATGTATGAAAATTACAGGTTATCTATCGGAATTCTCCTTGGGGGAAATTTTTCGTTTTCTGGAGCAAGGGCAAAAAACAGGCTGCCTCTCGATTAAACCAGTGGAAATGGTAGGGATGATGCCACTCATCCCCCAGGCGCAGGAGTACTATATTTTCTTTCGCTTAGGTCAGATTGTGGCAGCAACAACAAGCTTAGATCATCAAGGACTGCAACGGCTCATTGAGCAGCGGGGATGGCTCCGTCCCACAACGATCCAACGCCTCCTGCCCTTTTGTTCCCTCACGGGTTCCCTTGGCCTCTGCCTAAAAACACAGGGTGCCCTTGACCCGGAACAACTTCAGTTACTGTTTAAGCAGCAGGTACTGACACCGATTCCTCAGCTCTTTAGTCTCAATGAGGGCTGGTTCAAGTTTGATGCCAACCATCCGCTGCCCTTTCATGAAATGACGGGACTCAGTGCCTCACCGATGGACATTTCCTTAGCGGGTCTACGACTCCTGCGGGATTGGACAGCCTTGATGGATAAGCTGCCCTTGCCCAGTTCAGCGATCGCCAGCACAATTCAGGGACAGCCCCCCTACCGTCTAAATCGCCATGAGTGGCAAGTGTGGGAGTACGCCAAAGGCACAATGACGCTTCAGGAAATTAGCAATGCTTTGAACTTACCGATTCTGGAGGTACAGAAAATCTGCTTCCGTTTAACGGTGGTGGGCATTGCCGAAGAAATTGCGGGCATTAGTGCACCCTCTGCTACTGAGCCTGCACTTAGTGAAACGACAGAAATCAGCAGCTCCTTTTTGGAGGGACTCCTGACATTCCTAAAAACGAAAACCCATGCGAACGCTTCCTATGGAGCCAAAGGGAATGATACAACGCTTTGAATGGACAGATCGCCTGAGTACTGGCGTGCCGACAATTGACATTCAGCACAAGGAGCTAGTGACCGCGATGAATGATCTTGCCGATGCCATTGAACAGGGGCGGGGGGCTTCTCGGATTAAACAGCTCATTGTGTTTATGAAATACTACGCTGAGTGGCACTTTGAGCACGAGGAAAGCTGTGCCAAGAAATATCAGTGTCCTCTCGCAGAGGTCAACCATCGCGCCCATGAACAATTCATAGGGCTCTTTGAGGAGCTGCAGCAGCAGTATCGCCACAGTCAAGCGGATGAGTCTGTTGCCGTGATGATTCATGATAAATTGGCGCATTGGTTGGTCAACCATATCATGAAAATTGATAAAGAGATTGGCCAGCATATCTGTGCCCACCGCTAGCCCAAGAATCGATGAGTAAAAAGCACGTCATTGTCAAACCCAATGCACGGCAATCTTCTGTCTCGATTACCCCTGAAGGTCAACTTCTGGTTGCGGTGCGTGCCCCGGCCAGTGATGGCAAAGCCAATCAGGAACTTATTGCCGTCTTAGCAGAGTATTTTCGGGTACCCAAGTCGCGTATTCAGTTGGTTAAAGGTTACACCAGTCGCCATAAGGTGATTGAACTGCTGGATTAAGGGCATCTAGACTAATAACAGCGTGCGGCCTGATGGTAACCTTATGACGTTTGATGTCACTCCTACAAAATCCTTTGTTCTAAGTGGTGCCCGCCCCCACTATAGTCCTGATCGCCCCGGGCGGGTGGAACATATTTTCCTTGATTTGACGCTGGATTTAGAGGCTCAAACCTGCTGGGGACAGTGCTACATTCACTTGCGCCCCCTCCATTCTCAATTGCGATACCTACGCCTCAATGCCGTGGGGCAACAGATCAAGGGCGTGACCGTGCAGCACCAACCCCAAACCTTCCACTACGACGGCGAATTCCTTGATATTTCCCTCGATGAGAGCCTAGGGATTAGCCCCGATCAGGTGCTGCTGATTGCCATTGACTATCGCCTTGAGAAGCCTCAGCGAGGGTTATACTTTGTCCCCACCCACCCACCCCAAGCCTGGACTCAAGGGGAAGATGAGGACTCCCGCTATTGGTTTCCCTGTTTTGACTATCCTGGTCAACTGGCCACCTCAGAGATCAGAGCACGAGTGCGCCAACCCTTACAGGCCATTTCCAATGGTGAATTGCGTGCCTGTTATAGCGAGGGGGAGTGGCAAGTCTTTGATTGGTACCAGCCCCAGGTTCACCCCACCTACCTGATGACCTTGGCAGTGGGGGATTTTGCCGTTTTTGATGATCAGTGGCAGGGCAAGCCCGTCACCTACTACGTTGCTAAGGATCGCGCTGCCGATGCACTACGCACCTTGGGCAAAACACCAAGGATGATTGACTTTTTCAGCCGCATCTATGGCTATCCCTACCCCTACCCCAAATATGCCCAGGTATGTGTGGCTGATTTTATCTTTGGGGGCATGGAAAATACCTCGACAACGCTGCTCACCGATCGCTGTCTTTTGGATGAGCGGGCAGCTGCGGAAGATTTTCGCAGTGAAAGCTTAGTTGCCCATGAGCTGGCACACCAGTGGTTTGGGGATCTGGTGGTGATCAAGCACTGGTCCCATGCCTGGATTAAGGAGGGCATGGCCTCCTATGCCGAGGTGCTGTGGTTTGAAGAGGAATATGGCGCTGATTTTGCCGCCTACTACCGTCTTGGGGAGTTGCGCAGCTACCTCAGTGAGGATAGCGATCGCTACCGCCGCCCTATTGTCACCCACGTCTATCGCGAGGCCATTGAACTTTACGATCGCCACCTCTACGAAAAAGGCGCCTGTGTCTATCACATGATCCGCCAAGAACTCGGCGAAGAACTATTCTGGAAAGCCATTCAAACCTTTGTCCAGACCTACGCCCATCAAACCGTTGAAACGGTGGATCTTCTGCGGGCCATTGAAAGTGCCACTGGACGCAACTTACTTCCCCTCTTTGACCAATACGTGTTTCGCGGCGGTCATCCCGACTTCCATGTCAGCTATCGCTGGGAGGCTACCGATCAATTAGCCGTTATTACCGTCAAGCAGCAGCAGGTAACCGAAGGCGTTACCCCCCTAGAGCGCAATCTTTTTGATCTGCGGATTCCCATCGGTATCGGTACCGTAGATGAGCAGGGACAGGTGTCAGTGAAGATCATGCCGCTGCGCATTCATGAACCAGAGCACACCTTCTATCTACCGCTGCCAAAGCAACCCAGGTTTGTGAGTTTTGATGCCGGCAACCATACGTTAAAAACCGTAACCCTAGAGTACCCCCTGCCGGAGCTCAAGGCGCAGCTTCAGTACGACCCCGATGTGCTCGGACGCATTCAAGCCGCGATTGCCCTTGGTAAAAAAGGCAACTTAGAGGTGGTTCAAGTCCTTGCAGAGGCGCTGAAACGGGAACCCTTCTGGGGGGTTCGCCGCGAAATTGCCAAAGTCCTAAGCACAATTCAACTGGCTCAAAGTTTAGATGCCCTGAAACTGGCGCTTGCGGATCACCATCCCCATGTGCGCGCAGCAGCAGTGGAGGCCATTGCAGGATTTAAGTCTGCGAAAGCCTACGAACTCCTCAAGCCCATTGCCAAGCATGGCGACCCCAGTTATAGCGTTGAAGCAGCTGCCCTGAAGGGAATTGGGGTCATTGCTGCTGCCAAACTGCAACCGAAACCCAAGCCCGAAAAAGTGCTGAAACGGCTGCGCAAGGCCTTGGAAAGGCGGCAGGGCTGGAACGAGGTGGTGCGCTGTGGGGCGATCGCTGGCGTGGGACAACTCAAGGATGTGCCAGAGGCGGTGAATTTGGTTCTCGACTATACTGCTATGGATGTCCCGCAACCCCTGCGTTTGGCAGCCATTCGTACCCTTGGCACCATTGGCGATCGCCACCATCCCCAACTGCAGCAAATTCTAGAACGGCTAGAGCAACTGAGCCATGAGACCTTTTTCTTTACCCAGATGGCCGTTGTCCAAGCCCTGAGTCAAATTGACCATCCACGGGTTTTGGGCATCCTGCAACAGGTGGGCGATCGCACCACCGATGGCCGCATCAAGCGACTCGTGGATGAAAGCATTGCCAAGGTGCAAAAAGCCATTGGCAGCGATGATCGTCTCCAGACTCTAGAAACCACCCTTAGCGAATTGCAAAAGGAAAATCAAACCCTGAAAAGCCGCCTTGAAGAATTGGAGGCACGAACTAAAGCTACCAATCAGGAATCAGCCCCCACTTAGGGCTGTAGCATAGATAGAGCAACAACTAAAGGAGGCTTGGGTGACCAAAAAACGGGTACTTTCGGGAGTACAGCCCACAGGTAGCCTGCATTTAGGCAATTACCTCGGTGCCATTCGCAACTGGGTAGCCAGTCAAGCAGAGTATGAAAACTACTTCTGCGTGGTGGATTTACACGCGATTACAGTACCCCACGATCCGGCGGCACTCGCCGCCAATACCTACACGGTGGCTGCTCTGTATTTGGCCTGTGGTATTGATCCTGCCCACGCCACTATTTTTGTGCAATCCCACGTCAGCGCCCATGCCGAACTCACTTGGTTACTCAACTGCATTACCCCCCTCAACTGGCTAGAGGACATGATCCAATTCAAGGAAAAAGCCGTCAAGCAGGGGGAAAATGTGGCAGCAGGACTGCTGGACTACCCTGTGCTCATGGCAGCAGATATTTTGCTCTACGATGCCGATCTTGTGCCCGTGGGCGAAGATCAAAAACAGCACTTGGAGCTGACCCGCGATATTGCTGCCCGTGTGAATTACCTCTTTGCCCGCAATCAGCCGCCAATTTTGAAACTGCCGGAACCCTTGATTCCTCAGGCGGGGGCACGGGTGATGAGTCTCACCGATGGCACAAAAAAATGTCGAAGTCAGATCCATCGGAGTTGAGTCGGATTAACCTTTTGGACTCCCCTGAAGAGATTCGCAAAAAGATCAAGCGCTGCAAAACGGATCCGATTCGTGGCTTGGCATTTGACGATCCCGATCGCCCTGAAGCCAATAACCTGCTGAGCCTCTATCAAGTGCTTACGGGAAAAACTAAAGAGGCAGTGGCGGCAGAGTGTGCCGATATGGGCTGGGGACAGTTTAAGCCCCTGCTCACGGATGCGGTGATTGCTACCCTTGAACCAATTCAGCAGCGCTACAACGAGATTATGGCAGATCCAAGCTACCTGAAGGATTTGCTGAAAAAAGGCCAAGAGCAGGCAGCGAGTGTGGCAAATGCCACTTTAGAGCGGGTGAAACTTGCCTTTGGGTTTACGCTCCCATGAGAATAGGCCGAAAGCTCAGACAGGCGTGGGGGGCATTTTGGCGGCGATCGCGCCTTGTCAATGGCGAGCCCCTCAATTGGGTCAGTCTCACTGTCATTATATTGTTGGATATTTTTATCCTCATTAATGTCTTTAGTGGCCTCAGCGAAATTAGCCATTGGCCCTTGAGTCCCAGTCAAGCTCAGCCCTGCTATGAGCCGTGGCAAAGCTATCGTCAGGATAGAGGGAGCGATCGCGCGATTCGTTTTCTCAAGCAGCAGATGATCTTGGAGCCATTGCCCCAGGGCCACCTAGAGCAGCTAGAAGAGAGTGCCAAAGGGAAACTGGGAACCCTCTCATCCATTTGCTTGACCTACGCAAAATATCAGGACGCTGTCAACCATCCCCCAAATCAGGCGCGACTCAGACAACAACAGAAAAAACAGGCGCAAATCCAAACCCTCGAGGCCAGCAATGCCCGCATTCGCCAAGAGTATGGCTCAACCCTATTGGAGCAGCTTGCCGGACAACCTCCGGAGCAATCCATCAACTTGGTAGAAGCTGCCAAGGCCAAAGTCACTCTTGAAGCCAACAATCGCCAGATCGCCGCTCTCAAAAATGAGATTGCTGCCCTTGAACAGGCAATTCTCCAGGAACCCAGTAGCCAAGCATTCCTGAACTTTTTAGAAGACACCACCCAATTTGCCCAGCTTGAGAGCGAATACCGGCGCTCTCAATTTTGGTATCCCAGCCTGCAATTGCTCCTGCAGGTTCTTTTTTATTGCCACTGATTAGCATTGCCCTCTGGGTGTATCGCTTTGGCGATCGCCACCACTATGGCCTGCTTGCCCTCATGAGTTGGCACCTGTTGGTGATCTTCTCAATTCCCTTGGTGCTGAAGATCTTTGAACTGTTGCAGGTGGGAGCACTCTTTGAATGGCTGTCCAGTTGGATTCTTGCCCTCTTTGGCGGCCTGCTCTTTTTGGTCAGCTATCTTTATATTCTGCTGATTCCAGCAGTGGGGTTTGGCGTCATCAAAGTGGCACAAGCTGTTTTCCTCAATCCACAGCGACAGGCGGCAGGGCGCATTCAAAAACAACGCTGTGTGCGCTGTGGTAAACGATTGCGGGATTTGGACCAACACTGTCCCCACTGTGGTTATTTGCAGTGGATGCCCTGTCCCAGTTGTGGGCGGCCCACCTACCGCCACTTGCCCTATTGCCGCCACTGTGGTGCCTTGATCCCCCCAACAGTTAGTCCTTCCTAGAACGGTGGAGCCCGTCGGCACACTCCCGCTGTAACCCCTGCAGTGCCATATTGGGTAAGCGCTCAGCAGCAAAGGCCTCGGCTTCAATGGGAATCTCTTCAGGGTCATAGCCACTCTTGCGGTAAAATCTGCCACGATACCGGGGCTGACGTGGATGCCCACGGGCACTGGGGAATCCAAATCCCCTTTAGGCCTACACAACATGCCAACCCTCGTGACGCAGGGTTTCCAGAAAAATCCGCCAATGGGCGAGGGTGCGGGGATGCACGATCAAGGGATTTCAACTAAAACCATAGGAACCGTAGTTATCATCTTGGCGCTGACGGATATAGAACGGATATCGAGGGTGGTACCCCTATGCAAAATCCTGCGAATCAACTGATAGACTTCCACCTCAGGACTGTTTTGCAGCCAAAGACGGGCGGGGTTGTGGCACGGACAATAAATGAATAAATCAGATCAAACAGACGCTGCATATCCTCATCAGAACCATCAATGGGGATCAAGTCCCGCTGCGCCAGGGTTACAGATGGCGAAATCAAAAGGGCGATCGCCAGGGTCAATGTAGATACAGAAACCCAAAACCAGCCTCGAATTTGTTTTTTTAACACAACGATCAGCCCCCTACCCTGGGGGAATGCTGCTTCTAACCGAGCAATTTTGATAGGAGTCTAAACATGTTCTCTATCGCGATTCCCCAGCGATCCCCACCCTTTTCAGAAAGATGAGATCACAGTCAGAAAAACCGCAAAGCCGCTTCTTGAGAGCATAAAGCACCATTGGTGCCCCAGTGGTTTAGAAAAGGTGTGTATAATGAACTTAGGAAAAAGCAATCAATAACACCATTTGATAAACTTTTGTAAATTTTTATTTTGAATGTCTTGGGCGATGCTTTACCAATGATTGAGAAACTCCTTGTTTTGTCCGCTGTTGATGACTGCCCTTCAGAATCACTATCGCCCCTTGAAGTCGTCACAGAAGAGTCTGCGCAAAAATATCCTCAAAAAAAATGCTTACCCCCACCTACCAACCTATTAGTGATCGAAAACATCCCCCAATCGGGTGAAATTTTATATCCACATCTTGCAGAGATTGATTACATTCGCTATCAAGTTCACACCTGTCTGTATTCTCATTTAACCCCCGGTGTGGTTGCTCAGGCCAAACCCAATCTCCTTATCCTTATTACTCAAGGGGATCACGTTCTTAAAGCAGTGCAAACACTCCAGCAACGCTATCCACACTTGCCCCTAGTTGTGATTGATCCTAGCGATCGCCCTGATCTGGCTACCCAAGTACTGCACAGTGGCGCTCAGGATTATTTAACTATTCAGGAACTCAGTCCTCACTTGCTGGCGCGCAGTATCCGCCATGCCATTGAGCGCCATCAGGTGGAACACCAACTGCTGCGCCAAGCCCAATACGATCGCCTGCTGGTGCAGATTACTCAGCACATTCACCAAACCCTTGAACTTCCGACGATTCTGGAAACTGCTGTCAAGGATGTGCGAGAACTCCTAGGGTGCGATCGCGTGCTCATTTATCGCTTCCTCGACGATTGGCGCGGCATTATGGATGTTGAAGCCGTCGTTCCCCCTTGGTTGTCGGCCCTTGGAGATGTAGTGGGGGACTACTGCTTTACGGAACGGTATGTGGAAGCCTACAAGCGGGGTCGCATCCATGTAGTGAATAATCTAGACATCGCCCCGGTCACGCCCTGCTATCGCGATTTGCTAGCGCACTATCAGGTCAAAGCGAATCTGGTGGTACCCGTCATAGTGGAAGGGCGGCTCTGGGGGTTGCTTATCTGTCATCAATGCGCCCATCCCCGCGACTGGCAAGACAGTGAAATTGAACTGATCAAGCAAATTTCAATCCAGTTGGCGATCGCCATCCTGCAAGCGGAACTCTATCAAAAAGCTCAAAGGGAAATTCAAGAGCGCAAAGCAGTCGAAGCCCAACTCCTTTACCAAGCCCGCCATGACCGGCTCACCCATTTACCCAATCGCTGGTTCTTTGAGGAGCAGTTGCGCCTCACCCTCAACCATGCTGCAGAGTACCCCGACTTCCACTACGCCGTTCTCTGTTTGGATTTGGATCGCTTCAAGACCCTCAATGATAGTCTGGGGCACTCCATTGGGGATTTGTTTTTGCAAGCATTTGCCAGGCGACTAACTCGCCATGTCAGTCCTCAAGATGTTGTAGCCCGCCTAGGCGGCGATGAATTTGCCGTGTTGCTCAACGACATTCAGGGCATAGAACAGGCTCAAACCATTGCCGAAAGGCTGCGGGAGCGTCTCAGTCAGCCCTTTCAAATAGATCACTACACCCTCTACAGTACTGTCAGTATGGGCCTAGTGATGGGAGATGCCCACTACAGAAGTAGTGAGGAACTGCTGCGGAATGCCGACATGGCCATGTACCACGCCAAAGCCAAAGGGCACAATCGCATTGATGTCTTTCACCCCGTGATGCTGCAACAGCTGCGTGATCGGCTGCATTTAGAAGTGGAACTACGCCAAGCTATTGAGCGCGGGAACTTTGTTCTCCACTATCAGCCCATTGTTCATCTGGGCAGCCAATCCCTTAGAGGCTTTGAGGCACTCCTGCGGTGGCAAAAGGGAGATACCCTCATTTCCCCCACGGTGTTTATTCCTGTTGCTGAAGAAACTGGTCTGATTTTTGAACTCTCCCGCTGGGTGCTGCACAGCGCCTGTGAACAGTTGCAGCAGTGGCAACAGCGTTATCCTAAGCTTCAGTCTGTGGGCTTTACGATGAATATTAATCTGTCAGCCAATCATTTTTCTTTGCCTAACCTTGTGGCTGAGATTGAACAAACCCTTGAGCACCACCATTTAGCGGGTCAATTTCTGAAGATTGAAATTACTGAGAGTGCATTAATGCAGCACTTGGACTCTGCCTGCAAAATTCTCGCTGGACTCAAAGCCATGGGTGTACGTATTAACATTGATGACTTTGGTACTGGGTATTCCTCCCTGAGCTATTTGCGCAATCTTCCCCTCGATGGCATTAAAATTGATCGCTCTTTTATTTCCCAAATGGATCGCAGCCAAGCAGACTTTGAATTGGTACGCACGATTTTGGCCTTGGCTCGCAATCTCCACCTCGATTGTATTGCCGAAGGCATTGAAAATACCACCCAACTGCAACGGTTGCGATCGCTGCGCTGTCCCCTTGGCCAAGGCTATCTTTTTGCCCCGCCGCTGACTACGGAAAAGGCTGAGGTGTACCTTCAAGAGCACATCCTCTAAAGTGCTGCCAATCAAGCCCAAGGCTAAAAGTTGACAACAAATTACCTTGCCATTATTCCCGACCCCCCTTAATCAAGTGGGCAAATTACGCCCATAGAGGGACTTAATTATATTAGCTCAGGTTATAAGTTTAATAAAAAATATTCCTTCAGTTTATAGTATAGACCTATATCTTTTTGACGGGGTGTGATGATAGATTGATTGCAATCCAAATTTCGGTCTTTCGTCACCGTTAATTGGAAAACCTATCCCAACCTGTCGGTTTGGGAATCGCTTTTTTTGTCAACTATTTACTGTTCTCGATATAGGTCACACTATGTCTCAATTGTCGCGTCGTCACTTTTTAATGACTGCTACCGCTACCGCCGTGGGGGCGATCGCCCTCAAAGGATGCGCCCCAGCCCAAAATCCCCAAACACAGCAACAGGGAGGTGGAACTGCGGCAGAGGTGGAAACAGACACGATTAAACTAGGCTTTATTCCCATTGTTGAGTCTGCCCCCCTAATTATTGCTAAAGAAAAGGGCTTTTTTGCCAAGCATGGCCTCGCCAACGCTCAACTGGCCAAGCAAGCCAACTGGGCCAGTGCCCGTGACAACGTCGTCATTGGCTCCGCCGGTGGTGGCATTGATGGTGGCCAGTGGCAAATGCCCATGCCACACCTCATCAGCGAGGGCATCATTACCCTCAACAATCAGAAGGTACCTATGTACCTGCTGGCCCAACTGAATACCCAAGGCAACGGCATTGCCATTTCCGGAGCCAATCGAGGAAAAGGCATTCACCTAAAAATTGCTGACCCGAACTATATCAAGGATTTTGCCGCTAAAAACGGACGTAAATTCAAAGCCGCCTATACCTTTCCCCAAGTCAACCAAGACCTTTGGATCCGCTATTGGTTTGCCGCCAACGGCATTGACCCAGATCGCGACATTGACCTGTTAGCCGTTCCCCCCGCCGAAACCGTTGCCGGAATGCGCAACGGCACCATGGACGCCTTCAGTACCGGTGATCCTTGGCCCTTCCGCATTGTCAGCGATGATATTGGCTTCATGGCCGCTCTGACAGCCCAGATGTGGCCCTACCACCCCGAAGAGTACCTAGCCGTGCGAGCTGACTGGGTCGATAAACACCCCAAAGCCACCAAAGCCCTCCTGAAAGCGGTAATGGAAGCTCAGCAGTGGTGCGATGACAAGGCCAATCGTCCCGAATTGATTCAGATTTGCAGCCGCCGTGAATACTTCAACGTTCCCGGCAATATTCTTACACCGCCCTATGAGGGCACCTACACCATGGGGGATGGTCAACCCAATTTCAACGACTTTAACATCGGACCCCTCTACTGGCGGGATCCCAATGGCAATAGCATCTCCTACCCCTACAAGAGCCATGACCTCTGGTTCCTGACCGAAAATCTGCGCTGGGGCTTCAACGCTGATAAACTCAAGGATTTCGACAACATCAAGCAAATAATTGGTCGCGTCAACCGCAGCGATCTCTGGCAAGAGGCCGCCAAAGAGTTAGGAGTGCCGGCGGCTGAAATTCCCACCACCGAATCGCGGGGTGTTGAAACCTTCTTTGATGGCATCAAGTTTGATCCCGATAACCCCCAAGCCTATCTAGACAGCCTCAAAATCAAGGTCAAGTCCTAGTGTTTTATTGCTACTCAATCGGAGACTTCCATGGCTATTGCATCTGTGCGCCGTAATGGCAATGCCAATCCCCTCATCAAGTTTCTGCGCCGACAGGGGGCGAATTTTTACCTACCAATTATGGGTGTGATTGGGTTCCTGGTGGTTTGGCAGATTCTCTCTTCAACTAAAATTCTCTCGCTCCCTGGCCCAATTCAAGTTCTGGCTGATGAGCGCAGTCGCTATCTCATTTTTCATCCCTTTTACTACAAGAGCCCACTGGATCAGGGGTTGGCACGGCAGACCCTCATTAGTTTGACCCGAGTTGGTCAGGGCTACGGATTGGCGGCCGTAGTGGGCATTGCTGTTGGAATTTTGGTGGGTACCAGTACAGTGTTGAATAAGGCCCTTGACCCCATCTTCCAGTTTCTGCGCATGGTGGCGCCCTTGGCGTGGGTGCCAATTTCCTTAGCAGCATTGCGGCAAAATGAGCCGGCGGCCATCTTTGTTATCTTTATTACTGCAATTTGGCCGATTCTCATTAACACAGCGGTTGGCGTCCGGGAAATTCCCCAGGACTACAAAAATGTGTCGCGGGTACTGCGACTTTCCAAGAAAACCTTCTTTTTGAAAATTCTTCTGCCCTCAGCGCTGCCCTATATTTTTACTGGCCTGCGGATTGCCATTGGCTTGGCCTGGCTGGCCATTATTGCGGCGGAAATTGTGATGTCAGGCGTGGCGGGCATTGGCTTCTTTATCTGGGATGCCTATCAGCAAAACTATGTCAGCGAAATTATTGTGGCGGTGATCTATATCGGCGCAGTGGGTTTGATATTGGACCGCTTCGTGGGCTTTCTGCAAACCAAAATTGCGCCGGCCAATCGTTAGGAGGGAATTATGGGCGTCTTTGTGGCAGTGGATCAGGTGGAAAAGGTTTTTGATCTGGCCAATGGGGGGCAGTATCTCGCCCTGAAGGGGATTAACTTGCAGATTCAAAAGGGAGAATTTATCTCCCTCATTGGTCACTCCGGCTGTGGTAAATCAACGCTGCTGAATATGATTGCCGGTTTAGATTTGCCCACCTCAGGTGTGGTCACCTTGGAGGGGCGGCGGGTGGGCCAACCGGGGCCGGATCGCATGGTGGTCTTTCAAAACTACTCGCTGCTGCCGTGGCTTTCGGTACGCGAGAACATTGCCCTAGCAGTGGATGAAGTGCTTGCTCACCTGACTCCTGCTGAACGGCGGCAAATTGTCGAGTCCCATATTGACCTGGTGGGGCTGCGCCCCCATGCCCACAAGCCACCCACAATGCTCTCTGGCGGCCAGAAGCAACGGGTGGCGATCGCCCGCGCCCTTGCAATTCAGCCGAAGCTACTGCTGCTGGACGAACCCTTTGGTGCCTTGGATGCCCTCACACGGGGTAATTTGCAGGAACAATTGATGAAGATCTGCGAAGCCCAGCAGGTGACGGCGGTGATGGTGACCCACGATGTGGATGAGGCGGTGCTCCTCTCGGATCGGATTGTCATGCTCACTAATGGTCCCGGCTCCAAAATTGGCGGCATTCTTGAAGTGGATATTCCCCGTCCGCGGCAACGGATGGCCGTTGTCGAACACCCCAGTTACTACAGTCTACGCAGTGAAATCATCTATTTTCTCAACCAGCAAAAACGGGTGAAGCAGTTGCAGGCGCGTCGCAAACCGCCGATCGCCCGCCATGGCCTCGAAAAAATAAATTTGGAAATTGGCTTTGTGCCCTTGACCGCCTGTGCCCCAATCGCCATCGCCTATGAAAAGGGGTTCTTTGCCCACCATGGCCTTGAGGAAGTGTCCCTTGTGCGCGAGAGCAGTTGGCGAGGCATTGTGGATGGGATTGCCGCAGGCTACCTCGATGCCGCTCAGATGCCGGCGGGGATGCCCGTGTGGTTTACCTGCGGCGGACATGAAGAGCAGCCGCTGCCTGTGGTCAGTGCCCTCACCCTTAGCCGCAATGGCAATGGCATCACCCTGAAAAAGGAATTTGCCGAGCAGGGGATTCGTACCCTGAGTGACTTTCACCGCTACTTGCTACAAACGCGCGATCGCCCCCACCGGTTGGGAATGGTGCATCCCTCTTCAATGCACAATCTCCTATTGCGCTACTGGCTAGCAGCAGGGGGCATTCACCCCGATCACGATGTCCACCTGCAAACAATTCCACCGGCGCAAATGGTGGCGGATCTGCGCGCCGGCAGTATTGATGGCTATTGTGTAGGCGATCCTTGGAACCTCCGGGCCGCCAAAGAGGGACTGGGCTTTACCATTGCCAGTGACATGGACATTTGGGCTGGGCATCCAGGAAAAGTACTGGGGGTGCGAGAAGATTGGGCGATGACCTACCCCAATACCCACATTGCCTTGGTCAAGGCCCTACTGGATGCCTGTCGCTACTGTGCCGATCCTGCCCACAGTGAGGAGATTAAGCAAATCCTCAGCCGCAAAGCCTATGTGGCCACCAACCCTGAGTATTTGGAGCTAGGGCTAAATGAACAAGGTGGGCCAGTGCACCATCTTTTTTTGGCGACGGTGTCAATCGTCCCAGTCGCACCGAACACCTGTGGATGATGACCCAGATGGCTCGCTGGGGTACGATTCCCTTCCCCCGCAATTGGGTAGAGATTCTGGAACGGGTATGTCGCGTGAGTGTCTTTAGTACGGCCGCCCGCGAGTTGGGACTTTTGGATATTAAATATCGCAGCGGGCCTATTCAACTGTTTGATGGTACGACCTTCAATGCGGATGACCCCATTAGCTATCTTAATAGCCTCACCATCAAACATGAGGTCTATATGGCCGAGATTCCCCTGAATTTACCTGTGTCACGGGCCGCCTAAGTCCCCAATCCACCCTGATGTCAGACTCTCTGGAGTAATCGGAGTTATCCATGATTAGCAACGGCAACCCAACCATGACTACCGCTGTGGCCATAGGCTCTACGGAATCCTTTTTGCGCCTAGAACAGGTAAGCAAAGTCTATCCCACCCGTAGTGGACCTTTCACTGTGCTCACGGATATTACCCTCGATGTTCAGGCGGGGGAGTTTATCTGCGTCATTGGCCACTCTGGCTGCGGCAAAACCACCTTACTCAATATGATCTCGGGCTTTGTGCGTCCTACGACGGGGGAAGTACGCCTCAAGGGTCAGCCAATTAAGGAGCCGGGGCCCGATCGCATGGTGGTGTTTCAAAACTATGCTCTCTTGCCGTGGTTAACTGCGGCTGAGAATATTTATCTGGCAGTGGATGCTGTCTGGCCAGAAAAATCCCGTCCACAAAAGATGGCAATCGTCCGCGAACACTTGGCAATGGTGGGCTTGGCGGAAGCGGCCAATAAATATCCAACTCAATTATCAGGAGGGATGAAACAACGGGTGGCGATCGCCCGTGCCCTGGCAATTCGGCCAGAGATCCTTATTCTCGATGAACCCTTCGGTGCCCTCGATGCCATCACCAAAGAGGAATTGCAAGAAGAGTTGTTGAATATTTGGCAAGAACACCGCTGCACCGTGCTAATGATTACCCACGATGTTGACGAGGCCCTCTTTTTGGCCGATCGCATCCTAATGATGACCAATGGCCCCGCTGCCAAAATTGGTGAGATCATGACCATTCCCTTTCCACGTCCGCGCGATCGCGAGCGCATCCTTGAAGATCCCACCTACTATCAACTGCGCAACGATGCCCTTGACTTTCTCTATCGTCGTTATCATCTCGACGAAGATGCAGAGTAGCTGGTTAATCCTCTCTTTTCTACCTAACATGGCGCAAAATTGAAATTTCTGCCTTACGGCTTGGGCAACCCCTAGGCTGCCACAGGCAGAGAGGTAACGTCCAACCCCGCAGGAGATAACAACTGCCTATTACCGCCACTGTGCTTATCTGCTATCCGTTTAGGATAATGCAACTTGACCGCAATTCCCCCAGTCCCTAAGCTACGCTATAGTGGCAGTACCCTTGCGAGGTTGATGATGGCCAGCTTATTTGACCAAAACTTTTGCTATACCGATCGCGCCCGCGCCATCTTCAAAGAACTGCAACGCAATCTCCATCCTATTTATAGGGAGCTAATGGAAGAAGGGTTCTCTCCTCGAGAAATTACCGCCCTCGTCACCAGTGCTGCTGCCCAAACAGAAAATGCCGCTATTGCTGAATGGGAAGAGGCGAGGGGCAGCTCCCACAGCAGAGCAGAATCACAGACCACGGCCTAGGGGATGAGTTCTCAAGCTCGCATTTTGGAAATTGAGTCCCTGAGTGTCCACTACGGTGGCATTTGTGCTCTGCGAGAGGTGAGTCTGTCTATTGAAGCCGGGGAGTGCATTACCCTTGTGGGTGCCAATGGTGCTGGCAAAACCACCCTCCTGCGTGCCATTTCTAAACTCGTTCCCAGTGAAGGTATTATTCGCTTTGCCGGTCAATCTATTGCCGGGCGATCGCCCCATGAATTAGTCAGGTTGGGCATTGCCCATTGTCCAGAGGGGCGTCAGGTTCTAGCGCGCCAAACCGTACGGGACAATCTCCTTCTCGGTGCCTACTGCCGTCGAGATGAAGCGCAGATTGCCCAAGACCTCGAAGAGCAACTCAACCGGTTTCCCAGACTACGGGAGCGGCAACACCAACTGGCAGGAACCCTCAGTGGGGGTGAACAGCAAATGCTAGCGATCGCCCGTGCCCTAATGAGTCATCCTCGCTTACTGCTCCTTGATGAACCCAGTTTAGGCTTAGCACCCAATTTAGTGCGGGAAATTTTTGCCATTTTGGCGCAACTGCGGCAACAGGGAATGACAATCCTACTAGTGGAGCAAAATGCTCACCTTGCCCTACAATTGGGCGATCGCGGCTATGTCCTGGAGGCAGGCCAAATGACCCTTAGTGGCAAGGCCTCAGATCTGTTGAGCGATCCAAGGGTTCAGCAAGCTTACCTGGGTTAATGCTATGATCAGAGAGCTGGACGTGTGGCTCAGTGGATTAGAGCATCGGATTCCGGTTCCGAGGGTCGGGGGTTCGAATCCCTCCACGTCCGTTAATGAAGTGTCAGAATGATGACTGAACCCGCTACCCGTTCCGAATTGAGCCAAGTCTTGGATGCCATCCAAGGGATGCAAGGGAATTTGCAGGCAATGGAGGCTGCCCTCCAAGCCATAGACAAAAAGCTGGATATTCACATTGCCACTAGTAACGAGAAATTCCAAAGGCTTGAGGACAAAATTGATGCGGTCGAGGCCAAACTGGAACAACAGATTAATGCCGTCGAGGCCAAGCTTGAGCAACGTATCAACGCCGTCGAGGCCAAACTGGAACAACAGATTAATGCCGTCGAGGCCAAGCTCGAGCAACGTATCAACGCCGTCGAGGCCAAACTGGAACAACAGATTAATGCCGTCGAGGCCAAGCTCGAGCAACGTATCAACGCCGTCGAGGCCAAACTGGAACAACAGATTAATGCCGTCGAGGCCAAGTTAGGGCAGCGGATTGATACAGTAGAATCCACGTTACAGGATATTGCCAAACGACAAGCAGGCACGGATGCGCGGTTATGGGGATTCCTAGTGACCCTGTTGGTGGCTACTGTTGGATTACTGACAAAAGTGCTGTTCTTTGATTTACCTCGCCCCTAAATTCGTTACCTTAAAAACTGGACTAATTCTTCTTAGCCAGTATGTTTCTCAACCTCAAAGATATTATTTTGCTGTTGCATCCCATCTTGGCCTGCACATTTGTTTTTCCCGTGCTTGGTATCACAACGTTCTTTGCCCTGCAAACCCGGCAGCGTCGCCTCAAAGACACCACCTCAATCCCTACCACAGTCGGCAGTTTGCACGTGAAATTGGGTAATCTCCTAGCTGCTGGCGTCATTGGTATCACATTGGTGGCCTTGGCCTATTCAGTCGTGTTTGGCTTTCAGGGCTTCTTGATGCAGGCGGAGCAGAACAGGCTGCAACCGCTCTCTGTTGTCCTCGTAGCGCTGATGTTTATTGTCACCATTGCAGCAACAGTGCTCCTATATCGCGCTCAATCAAAACTATGGCGTGCTGTCTTTGCCACCCTCTCAGGAATGGGGGTGATCATCCTAGCCTTTCAGCCGGGGGTCTTTCGCCGCGATGACGAGTGGTGGGTTTCTCACTTTTACTTTGGTCTGGCGGCTGTAATGCTGATGATTTTTGCTGTGGCCATTGTGCGAGAGATTTACCAAGATCGATCGCTCCGGTGGCGGCGGATTCATATTGGCTTAAATTCCCTTGCTGTGGTTCTCTTTTTATTGCAGGGCATTACGGGGACCCGTGACCTCTTGGAAATTCCCTTGAGTTGGCAAGCACCCGTAGTCTATCAGTGCAACTTTGATCCGCGATCGCCCCAGTTCAAGACCTGTCCCTAAAAACGAGTCAGGATATACAGCAGTGTGAAGAGGATAATCCAGATCACATCCACAAAGTGCCAATAGATCTCTGCCATAGCCACTCCCGTATGCTTTTGGGCGTTGTAATGCCCGGGGCGGCGCGAGCGCCAGATCACCCCCAAAATCAGCAAAATGCCAATAAAAACATGGAGACCGTGGAAGCCCGTCATCACATAGAAACAGCTGGCAAACACATTAGTGCGCAGACCGTAGCCGAGGGTGAGATACTCATACACTTGCCCCCCAAGGAACACCGCCCCCATCGCCGCCGTGAGCCAATACCATTTGCGCATGCCGCGAACATCATCCTTTTTGATGGCAATATCGCCGTAGTGGATAACAAAGCTACTAGAGATGAGGATGAGGGTGTTGATGGTGGGCACAAGAAGTTCCACCTCGGTGCCTTCGGGTGGCCATTGCTCATTCATGCCCCGCAGCAGTAAATAGGCCGCAAAGAGGCCACCAAACATCAGGGATTCAGAAATTAGAAAGACCAGCAACCCTAAAACCCGAAAATCAGGGTGCTCATGGGTATGATCAACCCCTATGGCCGCCCCTTGAGACTCAACAGCACCTTGCATGGCTTGCTCCTAAAGTGTCCTACTCTTCCTCGTCATGATCCTCATCGGTGCTTTCCCTGCGCCGCTCAATGCCATAGTCGTAGGGACCTTTGGTAACCACGGGCAGTACTTCCCAGTTTTCAATCAGCGGCGGTGAACTGGTCGTCCACTCTAGGCTGAGACCGCCCCAAGGGTTATCGCCAGCAACTTTGCCCTTATTCCAGCTCCAAATGATGTTAATCAGGAAGGGAATTATTGAGAAGGCCAAGACAAAGGCACCTATCGTACAAATCAGGTTAATTGGCTCAAACTGGGGATCGTACATAGCAACGCGGCGGGGCATCCCCTTCAGCCCCAACTCATGCATAGGCAAAAAGGTTAAGTTCGTGCCAATGAACGTCAGCACAAAGTGGAGAATCCCTAGGCGTTCATCGAGAAGCCGTCCGGTCATTTTGGGGAACCAGTGGTAAATGCCTGCATAGAGACCAAACACAGAACCGCCAAAAAGCACATAGTGGAAGTGTGCCACCACATAGTAGGTATCATGGACGTGAATATCCACGGGGGCAGTCCCCAAGGTGACACCGCTAAGACCCCCCAAGACAAACATTGACAGTAGGCCAATGGCAAAGAGCATAGCACTGTTGAGGCGAATTTTACCGCCCCAGAGGGTGGCCACCCAGCTGAAGATTTTCACCCCCGTCGGCACCGCCACAATTAGGGTTGAAATCGTAAAGAACATCCGCATCCAAGGGGGTGTACCGCTGGTGAACATGTGGTGCACCCAGACAAACAGACCCACACAGCAGATGGCCAAACTGGAGTAGGCGATCGCCTGATAGCCAAAGATGGGCTTACGGGCATGCACGGGAATCACCTCGGACATGATGCCAAAGATCGGCAAAATCATCAGGTAGACCGCTGGGTGAGAGTAAAACCAGAAAAGGTGCTGGTAAATAATGACATTGCCCCCGGCATCTGGCTTGTAAAACGAGGTACCAAAGTTAATATCAAACAGCAGCAAAATCAGCCCCGCGGCCAGCACAGGGGTTGAGACTAGAGCCAGCAGAGAGGTCGCTAGCATTGCCCAGCAAAAGAGGGGCATCTGATTCCAGCGCATACTGGGCACTTTCATCTTCCAGATAGTGACAATGAAATTCACCGACCCCAGAATCGAGGAGGTGCCCACAAGGACGATCGCCAGAATCCACATACTCTGGGCAGTGGTGGCTGTGATCGTACTCAAGGGCGGATAGGAGGTCCAGCCCGCTTGGGCACCCCCAAACAGGAAACTGGCTAAAAGTAAGGCCCCCGCCGGTGGGTTCAGCCAAAAGGCCAGCGCATTCAAACGGGGAAAGGCCATATCCCGTGCCCCGATCATCAAGGGCACCAAGTAGTTGCCAAAGCCGCCAATCGCTGCCGGCACCACCCACAGGAAAATCATGATCGTGCCGTGGTTGGTGAGAAAGGCGTTGTAAAGATTGGGATCGAGGAAGTCGGAATCTGCCGTAGCCAGCTCCGTGCGCATGGCCACCGCCATCAGACCGCCAATCAGGTAAAAGATAAAGGCAGTAACCAAGTATTGAATACCAATCACCTTGTGATCAACGTTAAAGGTGAAGTAGTCATACCACTTCCATGCCTTAGGATGCTCAGGGAGGGACAAGGGGGTATCTAGGGGCAGTTGTGCTTGCGCCATAACGCTCTCAAGAATGCAACAGTTCGAAAGAAGCCTAAAGCTTTTCGGGAAAATGGTGGTGGGTCATTGCTTCTACTTGCGCCACCAATTGCGGGGTTATGCCCATCTCCTGGATATGGCGATCGCTCAGGGAGGGAATTACTGGAGCCGTTGCTATCGCTTGGTTTTGATTGCGCCACGTTTCAAAATCCTCTGGGGTATGCACAATCACCTGAGTGCGCATGGCCCCGTGGTAACCCCCACAAAGTTCCGCACAGACCACAGGGTATGTCCCAACTTTAGTGGCCTTAAAGCGCAGTTCAGTGGGGACGCCGGGAATCGCATCCTGCTTCAAGCGAAACTGGGGCACCCAAAAGGAATGGATGACATCCCGCGCAGAGAGATTTAACTGCACGTCCTTGCCGACTGGGATATGCAATTCGCCGGAGACAATGCCACTGTCGGGGTAGGTGAAAATCCACGCATACTGCATACCCGTCACATCCACTACTACGTCTGGGGCTTTGCCTTGAACATCAGGGCTAGCCCCAATGCCAATTTCAGGGGTTTGCGCTGCTGCTAAGAGGGCAGTTGCATCACTGGTAGTCTTCGAGGGGGCTTGGGCAACAACCGCCATCCCTGACTTGGGTGCATGCATCGAGTGCATCGCATGATCCCCCGGATTCAGTCCCCCCATGCGCTGGAAAATATCCACGCTGTAAATGCCAAGGAAGATCACAATCAAAGCGGGAATTGCTGTCCAGAAGGCCTCTAGGGGTAGGTTGCCCTCCACGGGTAGCCCATCGCCTTCCTCACCGGCACGGCGGCGATAGCGAATCACAAAAAGGATGATGGCACCCTGTACTACCAGAAAGAGGGCAGTACCAATTGTGAGCATAATGTCAAAGAAGTTATCCACCAAGGGAGCCTGCTCAGAGGCCTGTTCCGGCAGAAGGCCATGGTGATGTCCTACCCAAAAACTAATCAGGGTAACAACAACGCCAGCGGTCAGTGTCCAAATTGAAGCGGGTATTTGTTCCATGGGGCCAAAGCGTCCAGAAAATCCCATCCCGATCCTAGGCAGATTCCCCAAGGATGTGGGTTAAAAGAACCTAAAGATTTATGTTGATTGATTCATGATGCTTAAGGCAGATTGGGCACAGATTAAGACCTTCCCAATGTCATTGAGGACTAGTAGACTCAAGCAATTGTTTACCGGAGGATGACGAATGCTCAATGTCCTTCCCCTGGCTGGGATGTCTTTGGCAAGTCTACACTACTCGACCCATAGAGTAGATCAAACGCAGGTGTATATGGTGGCTGCGCCGATGGCCGAGTATCGGGTGGTTATGACAGAACCAGCGACCAGTGGCCAAGATACCTATTTAGAAACGACGGCGGCTTTTGCGCGGCGTACAGGCGCTGTGGCAGCCATGAATACCAATTTTTTCCGCTGGCTAAATGCCCAATCCCTGCGCTCTTTTCAGGACTACCAAAAATGGATCATGGGGGAGTCCCATCCTGACGGCATTAGTTACCAAGCACTGCGGCAAACGTGCTTGAGGGGTCGAGGCACTATTCCAGCGGGGGTTCTCGGAGCCTACATTGTCAATGGTCGAGTCGTGCGTCCCTATGAGGGGGGCTATTCAGGAATTGTAAATTTTCCTGCCCAAGGAGGCATTGAGTTTTATCGCGGCAGGTTGCCAGAGCAGCCCTTTAATGTGGTCAGTGGCTCGCAGCAGCTTTTAGACGGTGGCAGAAAGCTACCCGTTGATGGCAGCGATCGCACGTCCCCAAAGGCAATTCTTGGCAGACGCGGGAACGAGTATGTCTTTGTTGTCAGCGATGGGCGAGGGAATGGTGGCTCACCAGGGCTTTCTTTGTTGCAACTTCAAGACTTCCTACTGCAGCAGGGAGTAACGGAGGCAACGGCAATGGATGGGGGTGAGTCGGCCACCTTGGTAGTGGAGGGGCAAGTGAAAAATCATCCCCGCGATCGCTATTGCCAACTAGCACGTTGGCTACCTGCTCCCACCCTCACGTTTATTAATCCTGAAGAGGAGGCTCGCGAAACAGCGATGGCCCTGGGGCGATCGCTCAGACCTGTTGGCGCCAACATTGGCTTAGTACCCCGACATCGCCCCCCAGCCTTCCTTTCCTTGGCGTTTTGGAAGTCCTTGCAGCAACGACTACTTGCCCGACTACGGGCTTGGCGAGACGCCGTCTAATTCCTGAAAACCAAGACCAGATTTTGTTAAAATCCTAGTGTTCACTTTGACCGGCACACGCAAAGCTATGATTCAGTCTGCATACTCCCTCCTGCTGACCATTACCCCTTCCCTGAAAGGTTTCTTTATTGGCCTATTGTCCGGCGCCGTGGTTTTGGGTTTAACCTTTGCGGCTCTGATCGCCATTAGTCAGATTGATAAGGTGCAGCGTTCTTTATAGTCAGCAGACCTAGTAGTGGACCTTGCACTCCCACTAAAATAGGGTCATGGCCATAAAGCCGTGACTCTGGTTTTCTATTTTGCCCCTTTAGGCAATGGGTTAAATGACTTATCTTTCCTTCTCCCCTCTCCTTGGTCAAATTGTTAATGTTGGGCTTGGACCTGCTGGTCTTTTGGGAATCGGCCTCGCTGTTGCTGGGGCGCTTCTCTATTTCCTGCGCTCGATTCAGCCGGAGTTAGCGCGAGATCATGATATTTTCTTTGCCGCAGTGGCACTCCTGTGCGGGGGGATTCTCTTTTTCCAGGGATGGCGCCTCGACCCAATTTTGCTGTTTGGCCAGTTTCTGCTGACGGGCACTGCTGCCTTTTTTGCCTATGAAAGTATTCGTTTGCGGCGAGTGGCCACAGAGCAGGCACGGCGGAATACCCCCATTGTGGATGAAGAGCGACCCGTTAGCCGCAGCTACACCTACCGGGCAGAAATAGAGGAACTGGAACCCTACGACGAGGAGGAGGAAGAGGAGTACCCACCCTTACGGCGAATTCGGGGTAGCCGCGATGTGTCGCGATCGCGCTATGAAGACGAGGATGTAGAGGAGACCCCCCCGGTAGGCCGTTTACCCTCGCGGCGCAGTAGCCCGTCCCGTCCTGAACCCCCCAGCCGTCCTAGTGTACGTCGTCCCCCTTCACGGCGTCCTCGACCGACAACATCACCGTCAGATGAGATTGTGGATGAACCCTATCGTCCACCGACACCAACGCGCCAGCCCAGCCGCCGTCCCCCACCACCTACCACAGAAACAGCAACAGTGAGCGATCGCCCCACGCGCCGCCGTCCTCCCCGTCCGCGTCCTGAAGGCACCACCGATGGCAGTGAGTATGTGCCCTATCAACCCTTGGATCGTCCTCCCAGTGATGAGCAGGATAACTCGGCCAATTTTGACGATGAATAAACCCTAGGAGCAAAGGCGGTTGACAATGCGTCGCTATCTTCTGGTTTCAGTCCTTGGCTTGGCAGCAATTTGGGGGGGTGTTTCAGGGAGGACTTGGGCAGCTCCCCTAGAGCAAGCCACCTCGGCTCCCTTGCCGCAATCGGTGCAAGCGGTGGTCAATGGCTTGGATGCGGCAGCCAGTCAAAAGAATTTAGACAGCGTCTTGGCCTTCTATGACCCTGAGTTCAAAACAGGGGATGGTCTCACCCTTGAGATATTGCGCAAACAACTGCCCACTTTTTGGCAACCCTATCGCGATATCCGCTACCGTACCACCGTCAACCGCTGGCAACAGCAGGGCAGTGACTGGGTTCTAGACATTAGTACCACCATTGAAGGCACCGGCGGCACCAGCGATCGCCCGCAAAACATTCGTGGGAACCTCCAGGCCACCCAAGTTATCCGCAACGGCAAAATTATTCGCCAAGACATTACCAACGAGAAAACCACCATCACCATTGGTACAACACCGCCCACGGTTCAACTTTCCCTCCCTCAAACGGTGCGTACCGGCGAGGAATTTAGCCTTGATGCTATTGTCCAAGAACCCATTGGCAATGCGATTCTCCTTGGTGCTGCCAGCGATCAGCCCATCAATGCCCAAACCTACGCCAATCCCAGCCCAGTGAAATTGGAGCTTCTCTCTGCGGGCGGCATTTTTAAGGTGGGACGTGCCCCCCAAGAACCCGGTGGCCGTTGGGTCTCTGTAGCCTTAATTCGGGATACGGGCATGGTCTTGATTACACAGCGACTGCGGGTGGAAAAACCATGAGTGAGGCGGAGTCAACCTCTGTAGAGGAACCTGGCTCGGAAAGCACGGCAGGCATTGGCGCAATTCCAGAGCTTGAGCAAAGTACACCCCTGGTCAGTGGCCTGACTTTAGAACACTGTGAAGGACGCTACCGACTCACGTTGCCTAGCGATTTAGACTGGATTGATTTGTGGCCGCAGTTGCAACTATACCTCGTCGGTCAAGAACACCTCTGGTCAGAGCCCTTACCTGTCGAGTGTGCCTGTGGACAGCGGCTCTTAGATCAGTCACAGCTGCAACAGTTGGCCGAGGCCCTCAGCGAGCATCAGTTGCGACTGGACAAAATTATTACCGGACGCCGCCAGACGGCGATCGCCGCTGCTACCCTTGGCTACAGCGTTCAACAGGGGGAACTGCCACCCTTGCTGGCTAAGGAAATCGACGGCAACCCAGAACCCACTGCCAATCCCCTCTACTTGAAAACCACTCTGCGCTCAGGAATAGAAATTCACCATGATGCCAGTGTGATCATTGTTGGCGATGTAAATGCCGGTGCCAGCATTATTGCCGCCGGCGATATTATCGTTTGGGGCCGCTTACGGGGAGTTGCCCACGCCGGCGCTAAGGGTCATCTAGGAGCGCGGATTATGACCCTTGAAATGGCGGCGACACAGTTACGGATTGCCGATCTACTGGCCCGGACACCGGCTCCCCCTCGTCCTCCCTATCCAGAGGTGGCCTACGCCACAGACCAAGGGATTCAGATTGCCCCCGCCTATACTTGGGGGCGAGTCTTCGCCGTATCCGCAGCACCTTGAGCTAATCTATTCTAGTAAGCCAATTCCTAGGGAGTTCAATGGGGCGCACGATTGTCATTACCTCGGGTAAAGGAGGTGTAGGGAAAACAACCACCAGTGCCAATATTGGTGTTGCTTTGGCCAAATTAGGGCGATCGGTGGTGCTCATTGATGCAGACTTCGGCTTGCGCAACCTCGACCTACTGCTTGGTTTGGAAAATCGGGTAGTTTACACTGCCATTGATGTGCTGACGGGGCAGTGTCGCCTCGATCAAGCCCTTGTGCGTGATAAGCGCCTCAATAAATTGGTCTTGCTGCCCGCGGCCCAAAGCCGCAATAAGGATGCCATTACCCCAGAGCAAATGCGACAGTTGGCATCCGCCCTGAGCAAGCACTATGACTACGTACTCATTGATTGTCCAGCAGGGATCGAAGCAGGATTTCGGAATGCCATTGCCCCCGCACAGGAAGCCTTAGTGGTGACCACCCCAGAAATTGCCGCCGTGCGGGATGCTGATCGCGTGATTGGCCTGCTGGAGGCCTACCGCATTCGCAATAGCCATCTCATTTTGAATCGGTTGCGCCCGGCAATGGTGGCAGCCAACGATATGATGTCCGTCGAAGATGTCCAAGAAATTCTGTCTATTCCCCTGATTGGTATTGTCCCTGAGGATGAGAAGGTGATTGTTTCCACCAATAAGGGGGAACCTTTGGTCTTGGCAGAGTCGCCGTCGCTGGCTGGACAGGCCTTTATGAATATTGCCCGCCGCCTGGAGGGGGAAAAGGTTGAGTTTCTCGATCTAGAGGCGGCAAGCGGGGGATTATTCAGTCGGATTCGACGCTTGTTTGGGGCAAAGGGATGATCAGCGAACTTCTGGAGCGGCTGTTTACGCGCACTCCCCCCAGTCGCACCACCGCTAAAGAACGCCTGAAGCTGGTGTTGGCCCACGATCGCACGGCGCTGACGCCACAAATTCTAGACAATCTGCGGCGAGATATTTTGGAGGTAGTCTCCCGGTATGTGGAGCTAGAAACAGAGGGGCTAGCGGTTTCCCTAGAGTCGGATCAGCGGACAACAGCTCTGATTGCCAATTTACCCATTAAACGGCTGAAGCTGCCTCCAGAGGATGCGCCAGAGAATTTCCCAGCAGAAAACGAGGAAGAAGAACGTTGAGTACCGTTACAGTTGGGCTAGCAGCGATCGCCAGTGGCGCGATCGTGGCACAGGCACCTTGGGCAGCTGTTTTAATCGCCCGTTTAGGGTTGGGTTGGCGACGCCCTTCCCCCTTGACCCCTCAGCCCTCCCGCCCAGAAAACTTGGCCAAGGTATCAATTATTGTACCCACCCTCAATGAGGCGCAGCGACTGCAGCCCTGTTTGGAGGGTCTCATGCGCCAGGGCTACGAGGTGCGGGAAATTCTTATTGTCGATAGTCATTCCCAAGATGGCACAGTTGAGATGGTACGGGCGGCGCAACCCTGGGATCCCCGTCTGCGAGTGGAGTTTGATCCTCCCCTACCGCCGGGGTGGGTGGGGCGGCCTTGGGCATTACATACGGGCTTTTGTCGTGTCCATCCTGACAGCGAATGGATTTTGGGAATTGATGCGGATACGCAACCGCAGCCCGGTCTTGTGGCCAGTCTTTTGGAAACAGCACAGCGGGAGCAATTGGATCTCATTTCCCTCTCACCCTGCTTTATCCTCAAGACGGGAGGCGAATGGTGGCTGCAACCGGCGTTACTTTTAACCTTGATCTATCGCTTTGGTGCAGCTCCGCCTGTGGCAACGCAACCGGAGCGGATTTTGGCCAATGGTCAGTGCCTGTTGGTGCGGCGATCCTGCCTCGAAGCGATCGGGGGGTACCAGGTTGCCGCTTCCTCTTTTTGTGATGATGTGACCTTGGTGCGAGCCATAGCAGCTGCGGGGGCGCGGGTGGCCTTTCGGGATGGCTCAAAGGTACTCAAGGTGCGCATGTATGAAGGAATGGCAGAAACTTGGCGGGAATGGGGGCGATCGCTGGACCTGAAGGATGCAACCCCAATTGCCCAAGTGTGGGGCGATGCCTATTTCCTCTGGGCAGTCCAGGGATTACCGTTGCCCCTGTTGGTTTTGGGGTTAGTGGCCCTGGCAGTCACTACTCCCACCCTGCCTCTTGAGATGGCGACATTGCTCAATGGCCTCCTGGTGCTGATTCGCTGGGGCATGACACTGGCGATCGCCCCTGTCTATGATTGGCAGACGGGTCAAGGGCGCTGGCTCTTTTGGCTGTCACCTCTTGCGGATCCCCTAGCGGCACTGCGCATTACCCTCTCCGGTTGGCAACGTCCCAAGCAGTGGCGAGGACGAACCTACAGTTCGCAAACTTAGAGCTTCTTGTTTATCAGGTTGACCGGATCGATGACATCGATGACATTGACGAGAACATCACTCTTAACTGCGGCCCAAGGGGCACTTGCAACTACATTTGCGGCAATTGATGGCCGCGTCAAGGAAAATTTAGATCGAGTTCTGGCAGCCTTTCGTCAGCACCGACTGGGGGTACACCACTTCAGTAGTATGACCGGCTATGGCCACGGCGATCTGGGGCGAGAGGTCCTGGATCGGGTGTTTGCACAGGTGATGGGGGCGGAGGCAGCTTTAGTGCGGGTGCAATTTGTCTCTGGTACCCACGCGATCGCCACCGCCCTCTTTGGGGTGCTACGTCCTGGGGATGAACTCATTTCCCTTGCCGGTGCTCCCTACGACACCCTAGAAGAGGTAATTGGCCTGCGGGGTCAAGGACAGGGCTCCCTCCGGGACTTTGGTATTCACTATCGCGAAATTCCCCTGCTGACCAGTGGTGAGCCGGATTGGGGGGCGATCGCCACCTGTGTTCAACCCCAAACCCGGATGGTGTTCATTCAACGCTCCTGCGGCTACACATGGCGCCCCAGCCTCAGCCTCGAAGACATTGGCAAAATGATTCAACTGATCAAGAGCCAGAATCCCGATGTGGTCTGTTTTGTGGATAACTGCTACGGTGAGTTTGTCGAGACCCAAGAACCACCCCATGTCGGTGCCGATTTAATTGCTGGCTCGCTGATTAAAAACCCTGGGGGTACCATCGCCACAGCGGGGGGCTATTTAGCGGGACGCGCTGATATCATTGAGCAGGCCAGTTATCGCCTCACCGCACCGGGAATTGGGCATGAAGGGGGGGCTACGTTTGATCAACATCGCCTGCTCTTTCAAGGGCTCTTCTTAGCACCACAAATGGTCGGTGAAGCCCTTAAGTGTGCCCACCTATTGGCCTATGTCTTTGACCAACTGGGCTATCCAGTCAACCCTGCCCCCCTCGCCCGCCGCCGCGATGTCATTCAAGCCATCCAATTGGGCAGTCCTGAGAAGCTGATTGCCTTTTGCCGCACCTTGCAACGCTACTCCCCCGTGGGTTCCTACTTGGATCCAGTACCGGCACCCATGCCCGGCTATGCCGATGATCTGGTGATGGCTGGCGGCACGTTTATTGATGGTAGCACCTCAGAACTGTCTGCTGATGGCCCCTTGCGTCCACCCTATATTGTCTTTTGTCAGGGAGGGACCCACTTCACCCACATGGCCTTAATTTTAGAAGCGCTCCTAGAGGATCAAACCTTTTGAGGCCAGCCGTAAGCTTGGGCAACTGCTTCCCATTGATACAAAATGCTTTGCTCAAAGGCTTCCTGCCAGGTGGGGCAGGTCGCTTGGGTAATTTGGTGTGCCTGTGCCCCCATCCGCTGGCGATAGTGAGTATCGTCTAACAGCCGGCTAATGGCGGCCGCCCAATCTTGGGGGTCGCGACTGTAAACCACTACCCCATCCTCCCCCGGGGCTTGGACATATTTGCGTCCACCATCAAAACCAGAAATGACGACCGGTAATCCCGCTGCCCGTGCTTCCACCACCACATTGGGTCCTGTTTCCGACTCTGAGGGAAAAACGAATAGATCACTGCTGGCATAAATTGCCCCCAATTTTTCTTGGGGCACCTTGCCGATGAGGGTGACGCGATCGCCCAAGAGGTCTTTGACAAGGACAGCCTGCGCCCCTTCACCCACAATCAGCACATGGAACGCCTTTCCTTGGCTAGCTAACACTTGAGCTGCCCGCGCCAACAGGAGCACATTTTTACTGGCATCTACCCGACCGACAAAAAGTATGATCGGCTGTTCTGGCAGGTGATACTCCTCCCGTAACCATCGGGGATTGTGAAATCGCGGATGAAAGCGATCGCGATCAATGCCCCGCTGAAACCATGCCACCCGCTCAGGGGGCAAAAACGTGAGCAGCCAATCGGCATCCTGCTGCCGCGAGACCAGTACGCGATCGCTGGCCCGCATAAAGCCCGCTAGTTTTCGTTCGGCTTGGCAACCCAACCACTGATCCACCTGTAGTTGCTTCAGCCATAGCCACCGCCAAAATTGCCGCCCCCAACTGCGGCCACTCATGCGCCAAATAATTTCCCGTGAATAGGTGCGGGTCAGTAACGGCAAATCCGTGTGAATCGAACTGAGCAGCGGACGACGCTGCTGGCGGCAAAAGCGGCGCACTGTTTGAGCAAAGCTAAAGGTATCTGTAATGTGAAACACCTGATGTTGGGGTAAATAACGGCGCAATCCCCAGTGAAAGGGAGCGACATCGGTCATACCTGCCCCTTGGCGCATGATTTCTAGTGAGTGCGTGCTGAATTGGGGCGGCAGCAATTGGTAGCGAACATTGGCCGCCACCTCTAGGGTTTGTTGTTTTGCCCCAAGGAAATAGAGCGTCAGGTCAACGCGGTCTAGGTAGTGGCTGGCAGCTTCAGCAAAACGTTCCCAACATTTGACATGCCCGCCGGCATTGGGGTGCCATTCTAGGCAAATGAAGACAGCAACAGATAATGGTTGTGGCAATCTAGTCTTCTCAAGGTTGCATTTTATTAAAGATTCACTGAATATCACATTATAAATATCGCATTATAGAGTCATTCACAGTGAGCCATGATGGGCTATCGTAATCGCGCGATCGCTATTCTCTTAGCGTTGGCTGGCATCTTTCTGCCGGGACTTCATAAGTTTTATTTGCGCCAACCCCTATGGGGGGGAGTTTACCTGATGCTGGGGCTACTTTTTTCGACAGAACCCCACGGTTCTCTAGGTAGCATTGCTCGTATTGCCTGTGTGATTGAGGCCGTGTGGTATTTGTTTCAGGGGGCTGATGCCTTTGATGCCACCTTTAACCCCAACATTAGTGCGGTGGTTCCAAAGCTGCCGGCCCCTCCTCTTGAGAAATCAACCTAGTACCGCCAATAGCGACGACCTTGCCAAAAAATCCCCACGGCTGTGCCAATCAGGAACACGTCGGTGACAGGAAAAAATAGGGGCCGCAGTCCGAAGGTACTGCCAAAAAAGCTCAAAAACATACTGCCCACTAGGACACACAGAAATAACGCCCAAAGGGTACCGCTATAGATAGGTGCTGGGTTAAACCACACCTCTAAAAAGATCACTGCCACCATCCCAAGGCCAATGCTCAGACCAAGGCGGACTAACAAAACCAAGGGAGGTTGAAGCAGGATGATCAGTGCCTCGCGCACCGCCGTAACGGCAGCCGCAATATAGTAAAGCCCTGTATCAAACAGCGCTGCAAGCAAGGCAACGAGAAGACCTGTGGGCACTAGCGATCGCCACGGTAGTGCCTTAAACTGTTGCCAAGGATCGGACACAACCAAGACTCACATTCAGGATAGTCAGGATATTGGCAGAACCTAGGGCATCGGTAGATCGCCGAGGCTCATTTCCAGCTCCATGCGCTGTTCCATCTGGCGCAGAAAATACCCCGTCATCATGGCTGAGGCCAATAACCCCGCCAAGTTGTCGCGATCGGTGGCAATTTGGACATTAAAATCCTCAGAGGGAAGACCACCCACGAGACCTTGAACATTTTGGCTGATAATTTGGCGAATTTCTGGACTGACGGAACGGGCAATACGGGTCAAAACTTCTGGCGATTGGCTTTGCAGGTACTTCAGGAGCAGATTGGGCTGCCCATCCTCCGTAGAAGACTGGTAGAAATTAGCGTTTCCGGGATCAAAAACCATAGGCAGTGCTCGTTAGTTATGTTAACTATATGTTACCAAAACAAAATACCGTCCTAGAGCCAAGGCTCCCGTGCTCGCTGCTCTAACTGTAGAATAGACCTCAGCACTCGGTCAGACTGAATACACGAACACACAAGGATTCTTGCATGACTGCCCTCGATCAGCTTCAGCCTGCCAACCCTCGGGAAGTCAATATCTTTGCCCCCTATATGCGTGCTGAGAAGCGTCCACTACTGCCCTTGGGCATCGCCCTCTACCGTCTGGGTAAGTTGGAGGGACAACGGGGAATTGAAGGCGGTAACAATGTTGATTTTGTTGCCACATGGACGATCGCTAACTTGCCGGCGGATTTATCCCGCTGTACGGTGACCTTTGATAACTCTCCTGATCTACAGTACGAAATGTCTATCACCACATTTGAACTGGTGGATTATCTCATTGATGTCATTATTAACTATAAAAACATCGTATTGCTGATTTTTCCAAAGCATTTTATCGTAAGCTGTTACGGCTTGACTAAGGCTTGTGTGTTTAGGATTGGGGTTGCGGGAGGAGTAACTCAACGGTGGGAAAGCATTTATTGATTGGTTCAATTGTTCCCTATAGCGGCAAGTCTGCAACGATTATAGGCTTGGCCAAGCTCTGTCGCGATCGCCACCTGCGCATTGCCTATGGTAAGCCCCTGGGTACATACCAACCCGCCAGCGATAGCGAAGAAACCGAAGCCGATGTCAGCTTTTTACAGGAAACCCTGAACCTAGAAAATGTACGGCCCACCTTGCTCACCCTGACTCCAGAAGCCATCAAGGGGCGACTGACGGGCACAGATCAGCAGGATTATCGCCAAGCCCTAGCGGCCTATCACCACATCAACAGCGAAGACTTAGTGCTTCTTGAAGGGCCAGCAACATTAGCAGAGGGGCGACTGTTTGATTTGGACTTAGCTCAGATGGCAGCGGTGTTGGAGGCACCGATTTTACTGGTGGTGCGCTATGAATCCCCCTTGGTGGTGGAATCGCTCCTCCTAGCCAAGTCGGAATTGGGCGATCGCCTATTGGGGGTGATCATCAACGATATTCCCGCAACCGAGACCCAACCCTTGCCTGCTATTCGCCAATATCTCGAGGCCCACCAAATTCCAGTTTTTGGTACATTACCCCGCAGTCAGTTGCTGCGCAGTGTCAGTGTCAAAGAATTGGTACGCCAGTTAAATGCCGAAGTGTTGTGCCGTCCTGATCGCTTGGATTTGCTGGTAGAAGAACTCACCATTGGCGCAATGAATGTCAGTGCTGCCCTGAAGTATTTCCGTAAAGCGAACAATATGGCGGTGATTACGGGGGGCGATCGCACCGATATTCAATGGGCGGCCCTGGAGACCTCCACCCACTGTCTAATTCTCACGGGGCATTTGCCGCCTTCCCCAGCCATTCTTGCCCGTGCCGAAGAGTTGGAAATTCCCATTCTCTCTGTGGATCTGGATACGCTGACGGCGGTGGAAATTGTGGATCGTGCCTTTGGTCAGGTGCGTCTTCATGAAATCGCCAAAGTCAAGTGTGTCGAGCAAATGATGCAGGAGCATGTGGATGGCGATCGCCTGCTGACCCAGTTGGGACTCTTGACGGTTGAGGCCTAGCGTTTGACAGTCAGGGCAAACATCAGTACTTGAGTCGGGGTTTTGCCGTCAAAGTTGTTATCGCCAATGATATAAAGCGATCGCGCCCCATCGGCCAAGGGGGGGCCAAAACTCATCCCCTCCAAATTGGTTAAGGGAATTCCTAGGGTCTTGAAATCCAAAATCAGACGTTTCTGCACAGGGCGGATGGGACCCAGATCAACCGGCAGGGTGGCCATGCCAAGGGTATCTGTCGCTCCCGCTAGGGATACTTCAAAGAGTTTGATGCCATGTCCTACCCCCGGACTGTAGGTGCGCTCCAAGCTGAGAAAATGGCCACCATTGTCAAGGGCAAGTAGCTCTACGAGGCCATTGAACACTGCCTCGGAGGGATCCAATGGATAGAGATGCTCCGCCAGCAACACAGGGGCAACATCCCCCCGCAGGTAGTGGAGCAGACGGCAGTAAATAGGGATATTGGGACGGACATCTTGGGCAAGGGCAGATTCAACACCGACAAACAGGCGATCGCCCGCCGGGGAAAGCGTCAGCGCCTCAAAGCCAAGATTATTGCGAATCCCTTGCTGACCATTGGGCAGATAGTATTTGGGAATGGGTAGCGCTGTAATGGTTTGTCCATTGTTGCGCTCAAACTCCTTGATCCAGGGCGAGCTAGCTGTGGCCGTTACCCCTTCACTGCTAATCAGCAGGTGTCCCTCGGGCGTCAGGGCAATTCCCTCAGTATCGGCGGTGTTGGGAGGATACACCTCACCATTCATCTGCTGGAGAAAGGTCACGCCCTTGGGGGTAATGGCTTTGGGAGTGATCTCGAGGGTGTAAAACCGAGGTTGCTGGCGATCGTCACTGATGGCATAGAACTGCTGTTGACGCTGATCGTAGGTCAAACCCGACAGCCCTCCCACCTCGGTATTTCGCCACTGGCTGCCGACGGCTAATTGGACTTCGCCGCGAAATTCCACCCCCACCTTCAGAAACAGCCGCTCCGCCGCTTGCACTTGGGGGAGCGCACATCCCCACAGTAGGCAAAGGAACAGAAGTCCCATGAGCAGGCGTCGCCCGTACATCAGCCTATCTTAGCGGTTACGATTTGTACCTTGAGTGCCCCCCTGTTGATTTGGGCGTTGGGGGGAAGCGGGTTGATTCGCTTGGTTTGGGCGCTGGGCATTATTGCCACCGCTGCGTTGCAGGGCAAACTGAATCGCCTCAGGGGTTTGTACCAGTTGAATTTGACCAGCCACCGGATCGTTGGTGCTGAGCATGGTTGCCACCAAATTATCCAGCATGACAACGCGGATACCCGTATCCTTGATCAGTTCCGGTCGCTGCTGACGGGCTTGGTCCACTTCCCGTTGGAGTTGCATTTTATCAAAGTAAAAGGGAATAAACCGCTGCGTGCGGGTCTGGCCGTTTTCGCGCACTTGTGCTTCTACGGCGATGGGGTTGCCTGTTTTGCTATCCGCTAGGAAAAAGAGGGGAGTACCACCTATGAACGGTTTGCCATCCTTGGTCAGAATTTTGCCATCGCGCTCGACCAAATCACCACTTTGTTTGAGCAGATTCACCGCCGCCTCCAGTTGGGGTTTTGAGGGAATAATGTCCACACCAACAACAGGATTTTTTTGGCTTTCGAGGGCAATTTTCACCGCACCACTGAGGGCAGCCGCAGAAATCCGCGCCACACGACCAATCTCGGGCTGCTGCGTTTTGATGGCATTGAGGGCACCTTCAGCATCTTTCTGACTAATAAAGAAGGTAAACACTTGGGTTTTCTTATTTCGATCTTGGGGGTTAGGGATTTCAAAGGTCAGCGGCTCCCCTTTGTCGTTGGTGATCATAAAAACGGGCACATTGTTGAGAATCTGCAGCACCTGTTCTTCCGGTAAGGCGGTGGCAGTCTCATAGCGGCCAATAGCAGGAGCGAGCCACAGGCTACTCACTAAACCTGCCAAAACACTCAAGTGTGCCAATCTCTTCATACAGTCTCCTAAATGAATGCTCTGTTGCAGTAGGTGAACTCTCCAAATTTAGTCCCTGAGCTGTGGAGAGGGGTAGCGATCGCAATGTAGTACCTAACTCACACCAAAACTTATGCACCAAACCAGTGGGTATTTTTACATATGACGTACTCTCTTTGCTTTTCCACCCTAGGCCAATTTGACGCAATGGACAAGGGGCAAGTTTCTAGAGTCTTCGCTGAACTAGCGTTCAGGGTCTAGGGGCTCTAAACTAGTAGCGCTTTTGAACCAGCCCTTGCGCCAGAAAAAGAAAAATAAACTGCCCGCGATGGTGAGCATGAGCGCCCCGCAGGCCGGATAACCCCAATACCACTTCAATTCTGGCATATTCCAAGGGGAGGCATCGGGATCAAAGTTCATGCCATAGATACCGACAATAAACGTTAATGGTATGAAAATCGTCGAAATGATCGTCAGAATCTTCATAATTTCGTTCATTTTATTACCAACGGAGGAAAGATACACCTCCATTAAACTGGCCGCCAGTTCGCGGTAGGTTTCCACCATATCTAGCACCTGAATTGCATGGTCATAACAATCCCGCAGATAGATACGCACTTCCTCCGAAAGGAGGGGGCTGGAATCTCGAATCATGGCATTGATAGCATCCCGTTGCGGCCAAATGGCACGGCGCAGCGCCAGTAGTTCGCGGCGCACTTGGTGGACTTCTTCGAGGATGGCGGGACTGGGATGGGTAACAACAGCATCCTCCAGCGCCTCAATACGCTCGCCATAGTCCTCCAGAACCGGATAAAAGCCATCAATAATGGCATCTAGGAAGGCATAGGCCAGATAATCGGGGCCGTAGCGGCGAATAATGCCCCGACTTGTCCGAATCCGCTGCCGCACCATCTCAAAACAGTCCCGTTCGGGTTCCTCCTGGACGGTGAGCAAGAAATGTTGCCCCAAGACAAAGCTCACCTGTTCGGTATAAAAGCCGTGTTCATTTTCTTTGGGGGTGACCATGCGGGTAATCAGGACCATGTAATCGCCATGGTCTTCAACTTTGGGGCGCTGCGGAACGTTGACAATGTCTTCAAGAACAATGGGGTGCAGCTGAAAAACTTGACCGAGGCGCCGCATCACATCTTCATCGCCAATGCCTTGAACATCAATCCAACTGACAGACGGACTCCTGAGGTAGGGGCCACATTCTTCCGGAGTTTCTAAAATGCGACGGCTGGCCTGATCTAGCTGATAGTCAATGAGAATAATGGTCGGTGGTGGAGCGTCAGCCTCAATACTGAGGGTGCCGGGCATGGCTCCGGGTTCATCAAAGAAGTAATCTTCGAGATAGTTATCTTCTTCCTCGGCAGGGGGTGAGGGGACATTGCGGAAAAAGTGAAAGGGTTGCCTGGCCATAAAGGGTAACAGACGGGGGGCAAAGGGGCTACTAGAAACCTAGGGCAAATTGAGCGGCAACGTCCCAAAACTGCCTGAAAAGTTAAGATTTTTAAGTGTACTGGCATTCACGGTGGGAGCGGTGCGGTGAATTCTCAAGTTTCGAGAACCTCAGTGTCAATTTGGGTCGCGATCGCCCAACTGTTGCGGTGGCATCAGCCGGCAGGTCGTTTGATTCTCCTCATTCCTGCCCTCTGGTCTTTGACATTGGCTAGTGAAGGCTTGCCGTCGTTGAAGTTGCTACTGATTATCACGGTGGGGGCGATCGCCACGAGTGCGGCGGGCTGCATTGTCAATGACTGCTGGGATCGCAATATTGACCCCCATGTGCAGCGGACTCAAAACCGCCCCCTAGCCAGTCGCCGACTCTCCCTTGGTGTGGCCTTGGGCTTGATGGTGATTGCTTTACTCTGTGCTTGGGGATTGACATTCTACCTTACTCCCTTGGGGTATTGGCTGGCGGTGGCGGCAGTGCCGGTGATTCTCCTCTATCCCTTGGCGAAGCGAGTGTTGCCAATTCCACAACTGGTCTTAGCAGTGGCCTGGGGGTTTGCTGTGCTCATTCCCTGGGCAGCGGTACAGGGACGCTTAACCTTGACCACCGCGTGGTTGTGGGCAGCAGTGGTGATGTGGACATTAGCCTTTGATACGGTGTATGCCATGCCTGATCGCCCCGACGACCGCCGACTGGGGGTCAATTCCAGTGCCTTATTTTTCGGTGCCCATGCGCCCTTGGCGATCGCGCTATTTTATGCACTGACGGTGATATTCCTGATGATTGTTGGCTTGAGGGCAGGACTCCCTTGGCGATTTTGGCTGGCTTTGGCAGTCACCACCTACTTTTGGCTGCGCCAATCCCTGCAAATTTACACCCACGAGCGCCGCGATACCCAAACAACAACGCTCCCCATTCAGACCTATGGTCGTTACTTCAATGAAAATGTCTGGTTGGGCTTTTTGCTCTGGGTGGGGATGTGGTGCCCTAGGCCTTAGTCAAGAGCTTGGGAGAAACCTGCCACGGCACAATTGTCAGAATGTCCACTTGGGCACAGTATTTGAGATCGGCTTCATTGCCCAGATTAAGGAGGCGCTGCCCGTGGCTGGAATGGTGAAAGAGGGTCAATAGATCATCTTGGTAGTAGCGGTACAGAGCAGTGGCAGCAATGGTTTCGTCATTGCCAGCAAGGGTTTCGAGGGGGGCATCCTGCTGACCCCAGAGGTAATGAATCAGTGCCCCAGCACAGACAGTATCTTCGAGGGAATAGCTGCCTTCCCAGCCCGAACCAACAATCCAGAGGGTTGCCGGTTGATGTTTTTGGACAAACTCAGCAACGGCGGCACGATTGACAAGGGCGGCAGCGAGAACGAGGGGACTTGCCTGAATTCGCTCAAGGGAACGGGTGCCATTGGTAGTACTCATAAAGAGGCGACATCCTCTCACCCGCTCCGGCAAGCATTCAGCAGGAGAATTGCCCATATCAAAGCCAGCAACTTTTTTCCCCCCCCGTTCACCAACGCGAATCCGCTTGGCTGCCGGCCATTGCTGACTGACTTGTTCGAGTTCTGTCAGATCACTAAAGACTTGAACGGCTTCTGCTCCAGCGGCTAGAGCAGTGGCGATCGTGGTGGTTGCCCGCAGGACATCGACAGCAATGGCACAGTCGGGCTGCCAGTCGGCTGGTACACCCTCTGGTGTGTGGTAGGTATAGATTTTCATAAATGGAAGGGGAGTTTGGCTACGATGATCCTTGATACATAAAGTATGTCACCATTGGGATCACTGTAGCGGCAATGAGCAGGGCAACCACAAGAATTGTGGCGGAGCGATCGTCCGTTTCCTCTTTGCTTTTGTAGGTTTTCTCGACAACCACTTCGCGTACCACTGGGGGTCCCGGATCCGGTTCGCCTTTGAGGACTTTCCCAAGGCGATCAACGGTGTCAAGTACCGATTGATTGTAGTTGCCCTCCCGCAGGGGCACCCGCATCGTTTCTTGGACAATACTTTCAGCGGTCTCAGGATTCAAGCGCTCGGCCACGGCGTCGCCATAATGAATCGCTGTGCCATTGGTGACGGTATCGAGGGCAATGATCACTTGATTGGCCTGGGACGCAGGATCGGGAAACCACTGGCTAAAGAGGTCATCCACAAAGCTCTGGGGGGTTTCGCCATAGTCAAGGCGGTGTAGGGTAACAATATGAACATGAATGCCCGTTGCCTCGGAGAGGTCTTGGAGCGATCGCCCAACACTGCCTTGGGTGACGGCACTGAGCACATTGCCCTCATCAATGACCCCGGCTGCTGTTCCCGGAAAGGGGATATCGATCGCCCCGGTTGCCCAGACAGGGGTAACCCACAACGTACTAGCGAGTAGTGCCAGCAAAAGATAGCGAATGCCGTTTTTCCAAGCCACTTGCCAATGCATCTGTGCTTCATCCTGTATCTCTCAATGCAATTTTCCCAGATATTGCTTGCAAAACTAAATTTTCTTTTAACAAATCTTAAAGTATTTCCCAAAGAACTGCTCTACGAAGGAGCACCCCCAAGCGTAAACCTTGCCCAAAAATAATGTCCTTGGTTATTAGTCAAGGATTTGAAAGTAAGTGGGTTTATCAACCTAACCCATAGAAATGGTACAGCTCTCTTTCAATAGAATACGCTTAACACTGTGAAGGTCACTGTAGGGTAGTATTTCATCGCCTTCGTTTATTCTATATCTAGAAAAACCTCCATATTTTAGAAAAAAGCTGCATGTCTGCTTCGGTAACCCATTCCTCTTCTCGTTGGCGATCGCTACGCAATAATGCCCTGTTGATTGGGGTGGCTGTGCTGATCACACTCCTGATTCGCGTTTTTGTAGCGGAGTCGCGTTTTATTCCCTCAGAGTCTATGGAGCCAACACTTTGGCCCGGCGATCGCATTGTGGTAGAAAAGATCACCTATCGCCAGCGATCGCCCCAGCGGGGGGATATTGTTGTCTTCTATACCCCACCCCTCTTGCAAACCCTGGGCTATCGTGCTGATCAAGCCCTAATTAAGCGGGTGATTGCGACAGCCGGGGATACCGTTGCCGTGCATGATGGCCGCGTTTGGGTCAACGATCGCCCCCTCGATGAGCCCTACATTGCTGAGCCACCCATTTATACCCTCTCTCCAGTCACCGTGCCAGAGAATATGCTTTTTGTTATGGGGGATAACCGCAACCACAGCAACGACTCCCACATCTGGGGATTTTTGCCCCTGGAGAATGTCATTGGTCGGGCGATCGCCTGCTATTGGCCCCCTAACCATGCGGGCAAAATTTTGTCTCCGGCTACCTAGGTGGCCAGCTGCATCACTGTTTGGCATCCTCCCCCCTTCCTCACTCAATGGGCAGCTCGGCTCACCTAACAAATAGGTTTTCATGGTTTTAATAACCGTTGCTCCCACCTGTAGCGCGCTATGGGTTTGGCTGCAAGCCAAAGATATCGTAAGAAAACACTGCTAACCAACTCAAATGATCGTCGCAGCAAGAGACTGCCGCCAAATTGTATCCTCTGTTTTAGAAAGGTAATTAGAAAGGTAAAAAGTGATACATTGACAGTTGATGCTGCCGCAAGCGATCGCTAGGCTAAAGATGCCTCCTTAGGAAGTGTCATCATGTACAGTGAACATACTCCCCAAGCGATCGCCAACCGTCGTTATCAGGTCAGAATTGGTCAATATTTCAAGGAGGGCTGGGAAATTTTCAGCACCCAACCCGCTGCCTACATTGGCTTCCTGGTTCTGATGACGATTATCAATGGTGTACTCAACAATATTCCAGGGGTTGGCCTGATTGTTAGCACGATTTTGTCAGGGCCCTTCGCCGCAGGCTACTACTTTTTCAGCTTTCGCATTGCCCGCAACCAAAGACCCACATTTAGCGAATTTTTTAATGCGTTCAAAAACAACTACTTTTTGCCCATCCTATTGACAAACCTAGCGATCATCTTGATTACGAATGTGTTTGTGATCAGTGCCAGCCTTCTATTCATGATTGCGGGGCTACCCTTGTTGCAAAGGATATTAGAGCAGGCGGCAGCTGAAGCAGCGAAGCCCGATGCCGACCTAGAACAACTGCTAGCGTTACTGGAGCAGCTTCCCCCTGTACCGGATGGACTCAACCCTGTTTTAATCTTCCTGGGTGTGGTCCTGCTGCTGCCGGGGATTTACTTTGGGATAGCCTACGTGTTTGCTGTACCTTTGGTGGTGGAACACCAGTTTGACGTGTGGCCAGCCCTAGAAACAAGTCGCCGCTTGGTCTCCCGTAATTGGTGGCGCTGCTTTTTCCTCATTGTGTCAATTATTTTCTGCAATATTTTGGGCTTTTGTCTCTGCTGTGTGGGGCTGCTGGTGACTGGTCCCTGGAGTAATTGTGTAATTGTGGCAGCCTACCGCGATATTATTGGCCTCAGACCCACCACTGATACCACCAACCCGTCTTAGAGCAATGACGCTGCCCACCCTTGTGGATCTCAACCTCGACCCCTTTTGGATGCCCTTTACCGCAAACCGCCAGTTCAAGCAAAGTCCGCGGCTCCTTGTTTCGGCAGCGGGGATGTACTACAGGAGTATAGATGGCCGTGAGATTCTCGATGGCACGGCTGGGTTGTGGTGTGTTAATGCTGGGCACTGCCGTCCGGAAATTGTTAGCGCGATCGCCCAACAGGCAGCCACCCTAGATTTTGCCCCCACATTTCAGATGGGACATCCGGGACCCTTTCAGGTGGCCGATCGCCTGCGCAGAATTACGCCTGACCCCCTCAACCATGTCTTTTTTGCCAACTCTGGCTCTGAGGCCGTGGATACAGCCTTAAAAATTGCCCTCGCTTACCATCGGCTGCGGGGAGAAGGGACGCGGCAACGGCTCATTGGGCGGGAGCGAGGCTATCACGGGGTTGGCTTTGGTGGGACTTCGGTGGGGGGAATTGCCCCCAATCGCAAGTTCTTTGGTTCTCTCTTGGCAGGGGTAGATCATTTGCCCCACACCCACAACCTGGAACACAACGCCTTCAGCAAAGGGCAACCCACTTGGGGGGCACATTTAGCCGATGAGCTAGAACGCCTAGTGGCGCTCCATGATGCCTCAACAATTGCAGCGGTCATTGTCGAACCCCTTGCTGGCTCTACCGGAGTATTGATTCCGCCTCAGGGATATTTGGAACGCCTCCGTGCCATTTGCGATCGCTACGGCATCTTGCTGATCTTTGATGAGGTGATCACAGGCTTTGGCCGTCTCGGTGCCCCCTTTGCCAGTCAATACTTTGGCGTCACTCCAGATCTCATCACTGTTGCTAAGGGTCTCACCAATGCCGCTGTGCCAATGGGAGCGGTCATTGTCCGCGATGAGATTTACGACACCTTTATGCAAGGACCAGCGGGACAGATTGAGTTTTTCCATGGCTACACCTATTCGGGACATCCCCTTGCCTGTGCCGCTGCCTTGACAACCCTAGAGATTTACGAGAAAGAAGCCCTATTTGAGCGGGCGGCTTCCCTTGCGCCTTATTGGCAGGAGGCCATCCACAGTCTACGGGGTCTTCCCCATGTCATTGATATTCGCAACTTGGGTTTGGTGGCTGGCATTGAATTGGCGCCACGGGAGGGTCAAGGAGGAACACGGGGCTATGATGCCCTGTGTCGGGCCTTTGAAGCGGGACTATTGATTCGTGTCACGGGAGATATTATTGCCCTCTCGCCACCGTTGATTGTGGAGCGATCGCACATTGATCAAATGGTGGACATTTTAAGTCGAGTTCTCCAGGAACTTCCCTAGGTACCACAGCGTCAAATCTAAAGGATCATTCTCTCCTTGGAGGCTTGTATGTTACGCGTCCTCCCACTGGCCATCAGTAGCTTTGTGACACTGCTGGCGATCGCGCCCCCTGGCCGTGCTGCCTATCCCCTCTTTCCCAATCAGCCGGGTGTCGATATCTTCTTCCCGGGGCTAGAGTCCTTTGGGCGGCCACGGACACCGCAGTATGATCCCTACCATCCGATCATTTACCGGCCGCCGGGGCAATCAGCGACCTACATTATCGTGCCAGTGCCCTATCCACCCCGCCCCATAATTTACCAGCCCCCCTATTCACCGGTTTACTACCCCTATTACCCCTGTTATCCATTCCGTTGTCGATAAGCAACAATACAGGAATTGATACTTGACTCGAGTTGGGAAGCAGGTCAAGAGCTTCTTCTCCTGCTACAATAGCAGCTAATTTAGCCATTTTCCTTCAAGAGAAATCTATGGCTCAGTTGGCGATCGCTCCAGTGCTATTTCACTTGGCCTTTCCCGTCAATAATCTCACCGACACCAAGGCCTACTACATTGATGGTTTGGGGTGCGAACCGGGGCGGGAAAATCCCCACTGCCTGATCATGAAGCTCTATGGTCATCAACTGGTGGCCCATGTCACCGAGGAACCCTTGGTGGCCCCCAAAGGAATCTATCCGCGCCACTTTGGCCTAATTTTCTTGGGGCAGGCAGACTGGCAAAATCTCTGCAATCGCGTGATCCACAAGGGGCTGAACTTTTACCAACCACCCCGTACCCGCTTTGCCAATACCCCCTTAGAGCACCAAACCTTTTTTCTTGCAGACCCCTTCCACAACCTGATTGAAATTAAACACTACCGCCACCCAGAAGCCATTTTTGGTCTGCGGGATTACCGTAAGATTGGGGATACCCCCCTCGTTTCTGCACCGCAACCGTGAGTCATCTGATTCTCTACAGCAAGCCGGGCTGTCACCTCTGTGAAGGACTGCAGGAAAAGCTGGCCACCTTGAGGGAATTTACCCTCGAGGTACGCGACATCACCAGCCGTGAAGATTGGTGGCAGGCTTACCAGTACGAGATTCCTGTTCTCTACCTAGTGATTGGGGCCCAAGTGATGTCTGTGCCGCGACTTTCCCCCCGTGCCTCGGTGGCCCACATTCGTCAACGTCTCCAGGAATTGGCCAAGGGAACTGGATCAGCGGCGGCCAATTCAGGTGCATAATCGGCATAGCAAAACCAAGAAGGAACTCACGCATGGTAGACCTGGGAGCGATGCTCTTTCGTGGCCGTGGCGTCAAGCTCTCGCAGCAGTTTGCGGTCATTGGCCTAGGACGGTTTGGCCGCGGGGTGTGTGAAACCCTGCATGGAATGGGCTATGAGGTGCTTGGCAGTGACAATCAGGAGCGGCTAGTGAATCAAGTCCTCCAAGATCACATTGTGGATCATGCGATTCAATTGGATGCTACCGATCCTCAAGCCCTGAAGGAGGCAGGAATTTTTGAGTTTGAAACGGTCATTGTGGCCATTGGCAATCACCTGGATGCCAGTATTATTACCACACTCAACCTCAAGGAAGCCGGTGTTCCCAAGGTTATTGCTAAGGCTTCATCGGAAGTTCACAAGAAATTGTTAGAGCGGGTAGGGGCCGACCGGGTTGTCTTTCCAGAATATGAGGCAGGTTGTGAACTGGCGCGATCGCTCACTCGACCTGCGATTTTAGACTGTCTTGACCTCGATCCGCAAAAGAGTATTGTGGAAGTGAAAGTACCCGCAGCATTTCATGGCCGTACAGTTGCGGAGGTTGAACTCCGCAGTCGCTATGGTTTGAACCTGATTGCCCTGCGCTTTGATGATAAGTTTGAAATCAATCCCAGTCCCAGCCAGAAGCTGCATCAAGGGGACATCATGGTGGTGATTGGTGACAATAACGATATTGAGCGCTTTTTGCGTAGTCAGCACATTCACTGAGACAAACCCAGGTCTAGGCTGTTGAGCTTCCATCACTGGTCGCCCCCCGCACGGGTATTAGCTATTTTTCTATGGATTCTTTGTATTAGCAGTTTGCAGCGCTGGCCCAGCCTGGCGATCGCGACTGTGCTGGTGGTGCTGCTCTACACCCTGAGCCACCTCCCCTGGGAGCGCTTGGGCAAACGTCTACGGCAGATGTGGCTCTTTTTTCTAGGGCTGTGGGCACTTTTGGCACTAACCCCGTGGCCGATGTCATTCCTGCTCCCTTGGCGCCTGCTGCTGTGTCTGGCTCTGGGAGTGGTCTTGCTCGACACCCTCACCTTTAGCGAGTGGGTGCGCGTCTGTCGCTGGTGGGGGCTACCGCCGCTGTTGGTGGATACCCTGGCATTGACCTATCGCTACCTTTTTGAGCTGGAGAGACAGTTGGCGCAAATGCAGCAGGCTCTGTTTCTGCGAGGATTTCAGTTGAGTTGGGGCCGTCTTCGCCCTTGGGGGCAAGTGATTGGCAGCTTTCTAATTCGCACCGAAGAACGATCCCAGCAGATTTACCTAGCAATGCGGCTACGGGGTTATGGGCAAATCCTCCACCGTCGTCCTCAATTTTCTGAGGGAGCACCGTGGAGTTGGGGGCTCACGCTGATTGCTAGCATAGGGGCAGGGTTATTGGCAACCTATGACACCCTTGGGGAAATCAAACTGCCTTTTTGGAGTGAATAGCCAATGGTGGGAACAGTGATACATTAACATATTAACATTTGTAAACGGTTGCCCCTTTGAGATTGCCCCTATGAAACCCAAGAACACGCTTTTCGTTGCGGAGCAGGTGTGCCTCGTTGGCCATATTGTGGCGATGGCCTTTGGCTTAGCGGGGTTGCTCCTCGTTGTACCCCGTCCCGAGTTTATTTTGGCATTGCCCGCGTGGGGTCAGCAACTTTTTCAATGGAGTATGGGGAATGGCGGCGTAGTTTATATTATCCTGGGTGCGCTGGCGATCGCCCTTCATACCTATCGCAACTTTGGCCTTGGCAAACTCCTTAGCTTTTTGCTGCCAGCGGTGGGCATTTCCCTCACCAGTGAACTGTTGGGGACGAGTACCGGCTTTCCCTTTGGCCATTACGGTTACCTCAGTGGCTTGGGCTACAAAATTGCTGGGTTAGTACCCTTCACGATTCCCCTTTCTTGGTTTTATATGGGGCTAGTCACGTTTCTTTTGGCCTACAGTGGTTTCATTAGTCGTCCCCGGCGGGAAGGCAAAGGCGTGGGGTTGGGGGCAGCTTTGATGACGGTAGGCTTGGGAGCCATCTTTTTAACGGCTTGGGATTTTGTCCTTGATCCGGCCATGAGTCAAACCACGATTCCCTTTTGGCAATTTCAGGAGGTGGGTGAGTTCTTTGGTATGCCCTACCGCAATATTCTGGGCTGGACGGGCACAGGAGCCGTGTTTATGGGACTGGCGATGATCACTTGGTGGCCAAAGCCAATGGTCGTCAACCGTGGACAACTGATTACCCCCTTGGTGGTGTATCTGGTGAATTTTGCCTTTGGGGCAATGATTACGCTCACGTCCTTGGATCAACGCTTTTGGATTCCGGTAACGTTGGGATTTGTTTTGGGGGTCGTGCCGGTCACAGCCCTGTGGTGGTTTGCCGAAGCACCCTTAGAGAAAGTTCAGGGGGTCAACATCAATACTGAGGCGGGTTGAGCGGGGACATTGCCCCTTGAGATGCATCAGGGCTTGGCCGAGTTCAGAACTTTGCAGTAATTTGCCCTTGAGTAAAATTTGCCAGCGGTGGCGGCCAGCAATTTTGGCGATCGCGGCGGGGGCGGGGCCAAGGAGTTCCCAGTCTCCCTGAGAAACCGGGGCCAAGATCTGGAGTTGTTGGGCAATTGCCTGTGCCGTTGTGGCTACTTCCTCAGGATCAGGACTACTCAAGCGCAGCAGGATCAGTTGGGCATAGGGGGGATAGCCCAAGGGGGCGCGGCTACTGAGCTCCTGGGTAGCAAAGCTGTCCCAGTCATAGGCTTGGACTGCTGTAATCACTGGATGATCCGGCACATAGGTTTGGAGAATAACCTTACCGGGATGCGCCCCTCGACCCGATCGCCCCGCCACCTGGGTGAGAATTTGAAACGTGCGTTCTGCCGCCTGATAATCGGGCAAGTGCAGGAGACTATCGGCAGCCAAAATTCCCACGAGGGCGACCTGCGGCAAATCAATTCCCTTCGTCAGCATTTGCGTCCCCACCATCACATCGGCTTCGCCGGCTGCAAATTGAGTCAATAACTGGCGATGGGCACCCTTGCGTTGGGTGGTATCACTGTCAAAGCGCAGTACTCGCAACTGGGGAAAGAGGCGATTCAGTTCCCTCACCACCCGCTGCGTTCCCCCACCGAAGGGCTTGAGATAGGGGGACCCACAACTGGGACAGCGCTGCGGCACCCCCTGAGTGTAGTTGCAATAATGGCAGCGCAGCACTTCCATTTCTTCGCCAAAGAGGTGCCCAGTCAGAGACACACTGCAATGGGGACAGTAGATCACTGTGCCACAACTGCGACAGGAGACAAACGTGCTGTGACCCCGCCGCGGTACAAAGAGAATCGCCTGCTGTCCCTGAAGATTCGCCAGCGCTTCTTGAAGCGGACGGCTGAGCATCGAACGGTTGCCACGGTGCAATTCTTGGCGCATATCCACGATCGTGATGGGGGGTAAGGGGGTGGCATGAATGCGCTGAGGTAGGGAAAGGAGGTGAATCTGTCCCTCCTGGGCAGCCTGCCAAGTGCTGAGGGCAGGGGTGGCGGTTCCTAAAATCAGGGGACACTGTTGCTGGCGCGATCGCCATTGGGCAACAGTGCGGGCATGGTAGCAGGGCTGAGGTTGATCCTGTTTGTAGCCGCTGTCGTGCTCTTCATCGAGAATGATCAAACCCAAGCCCACCAAAGGCAGCAGTACCGCCGAGCGCGTGCCAATGATTACCCGTGGCTCCGGCATCAGGGTCAATCGCCAAGTATCGTAGCGCTCTCCCTCGCTGAGACCGCTGTGATAAACCAACAGGCGTTCACCAAAGCGGGCTCGCACTCGATCCGTCAGTTGGGGTGTCAAGCCAATCTCCGGCACCAGCAACAAGGCCGATCGCCCTCGCCCTAGACACTCAGCAATAACTTGCAGATAGACTTCCGTTTTACCCGAGCCCGTGACCCCGTGTAGGAGAAACGTTTGGGCACAGTCTAGGTGTTTTGAAATGACTTGCAGGGCAGTGGCTTGGGCCGTCGTCAGTGTTTTTGGCCGATCGGGTGTCACCGCTATCCCCCGTTCAGTGCGGCAGTGCTGCCGCTCCACAATGGCAATGTATCCTTTAGCAGCAAGGCGGTGGAGGGTTTGGGGGGTCGTGCCCGTGGCCTTGAGCACCTCCTGTAGCCAGCAATCGCGACCCTGTTGCTGCAAGTAGCGGAGGATTTGGCGCTGCCGCTGCGTTAAGGTTTCCCCTTTACTATTGAGGAGTATCACTGCCTGTTGCTGTTTTGGCTGTTGACTCGCGGGTGCCGCTAAGTAGGTTTCCACTAGGCCAAGGCGTTCGAGCTCTTGGAGGGCCCGCTGAACCTTGGGAAGCTGTTGCTGGAGGTAGCGTACACTGTAGTCCCCACTGCCTTTGGTCTGGAGAAAGCGCAGTAGATGTTGCCCTTGTTCCGAAAGGGGGGGGATCCCCTGTTGTGGCCGCAGGCGTACCCGCCGTTGCGATCGCCCCAAAACCCCCGGCGGCAGAGCAGTGCGTACCACTTGGATAAAAGGTGTGCAGTAGTAGGTGGCAATCTGCTCTAACAGGGCCCAGTAGTCCTTGGGAAAAAGCTGCTGGTCAACCACCTCAAGGAGCGATCGCAACCGCTGGGGCTCGACTGATGGGGGCAATGCCGCCAACACCTCTAGAACAATCCCGCGTGCCACCTGAGAGCCAAAGGGCACTTCCACCACGTCTCCCCCCTGCACCTGCCAACCCCTAGGAATTTGGTAGGTATAGGCTGCGGTTGCCCCCGGACAGTCCACAAGCACACTGGCGTAGGTAGGGCCTTCATGAGAGGGAAATCCTAAATAGGAACTCGTCATCTTGCGGGGAGAGCCATGAATGGCAGCCTTGGGAGAACTTTGCTGCTACTTCCTATCCTTGCCCAAAACGGCAATTTACCCCAACCCAACTGCCATGGCGACTATATCGCCTCCTCGGGTCGTGGTTGATCCCGATGGGCATCGTTTCAACTGTCGCTGCTTGGACAAGGTGCTGCAGGCCTAGTAGGCCCCAGGGCTTGCTGGCCAAATAGGGAGATTGTGCCCTGTGGCGCGCCACTTTCCCAAGGGGACAGTCTTAACAACCAATATCACACCCGCCAGTTTTACCACGATACGGATCATCAGGGTTGCCTTGGCTAAGGTGTCGGAGCACATTTGCTTGGTGCGAGCCAGCCGTCAATTGATTTGTCTTATTTGTCCCCACCGAGAATTGGGTTGTTTGCTTGAGAGGACATGGGAAAATAGGAAAAACTGCTCCTCACCTAACATTCTCCATGACCGGTCTTTACGAAGCAAAAACGATCGCGATCGCCCGTCAACTGTGGGCGGCTAGCCAAGAGTCACGCAACTTCTTTAGCCAACTGCGGGAGCAAATGCGCATTGAAGATAAGCTCCTCGGCTGGGCTATGGAACATCCGGGTCTACGGGTACAACTCTTTCGCCTCATTGACTGTCTGCCGAGTCTGCGCAGCAAAACCGAGGTGGCACGCCACTTGCAGGAGTACCTCAGTGACCCCAGTGTGGAGTTGCCGCCCGGCCTGAAAAAACTCTTGAACTTTGCCCAGCCGGATTCCCTGCCCGCCCAAGCAGCGGCAACCACCTTCACAACAGCAGTTCAAGCCCTTGCCCACAAGTACATTGCCGGTGAAACTACCGAGCAGGTGCTGAAAACCATTGGCCGTCTGCGCAAGCAGGGCATGCTGGTGACGATGGATATTCTGGGGGAAGCTGTGATTACGGAGGCAGAGGCACAGCAGTATTGCGATCGCTACCTTGATTTGATGGAGCACCTCAGTCCCTTGGGCCAACGGGAGGGCCTGAATCCAGTCCAGGTCTCCGTAAAGCTGACGGCCTTTTACTCCCAGTTTGATCCTTTGGATGTTTCTGGCTGCCGGGCCAAGGTGGGAGAGCCGATTCGCCGGCTGTTGCATCGTGCCCAAGAATTGGGGGTGGCGGTGCACTTTGATATGGAACAGTATGCCTACAAAGACATTACCTTGGCGATCCTCAAGGATATTTTGCTAGAGCCAGAGTTTCGCGATCGCGCCGATATTGGGCTAACACTGCAGGCCTATCTGCGGGATAGCTACCAAGATGCCCAAGATCTAATTACTTGGGTGCAACAGCGGGGCACACCAATTACCGTGCGGGTGGTCAAGGGCGCCTACTGGGATCAGGAACTCATTAAGGCGGTACAACATCATTGGCCATTGCCCGTCTATCAACACAAACAGGACACTGATGCCAACTTTGAGCGCATCATTGAACTGCTCCTGAGTCACCATACGGTTTTGCGTACGGCGATCGCTAGCCATAATGTGCGTTCCCAAGCGCGGGCGATCGCCATCGCTCAACAGCAGCACATTCCGCCCACAGCCATGGAATGCCAAGTTCTCTACGGCATGGCCGATAAACTGGCCAAGGCACTGGTGGACGCAGGGCAAACGGTGCGGGTCTATTGTCCCTATGGCGATCTCATTCCGGGGATGGCCTACCTGATTCGGCGGCTTTTGGAAAATACCGCCAACAGTTCCTTTTTACGCCAACAGTTGGGGGCTGTGGCCGTCGAGGAATTACTGGCACCACCGGAACCAACGGCGGACTTTGCGGCTGTGAACGTCCATCTGACCACGGGCAAGACTTCAACCTTTGTCAATGCTGCCAATAGTGACTATGCCCGAGCCAGCCAGCGGGAAGCCATTCAAGCGGCCTTAATTCATGTCCATCGCCAACTGGGGCACACCTATACCCCCATCATCAATGGCGATCGCGTCAATCGCCGCGAATACAGTCACTCCCTGAACCCCTCGCAGCCGGAGGAAATCGTCGGTCGGGTTGGCCTGGCCACCATTGAAGATGCCGAGCATGCGATCCGGGCTGCCAAAGCCGCTCAAGCCCAATGGCAACAGACCCCCGTGGCCGAACGGGCAACTCTGCTACGGCGGGCAGCAGATCTCCTAGAGGCACAGCGCCATGAACTAGTGGCTTGGATGTGCTACGAAGTGGGCAAGGTGGTGGCAGAAGGGGATGCCGAAGTCTCGGAAGCCGTTGATTTTTGCCGCTACTACGCCGATGAAATGGAGCGCCTCAGCGGCGGCTATGACCGCAACTTTCCCGGCGAAACAAACCATTACCACTACCAAGGGCGCGGCATTGCGGTCGTGATTTCTCCTTGGAACTTTCCTTTGGCGATTCCCACAGGTATGACCGTGGCCGCCTTAGTGACAGGTAACTGCACGATTCTCAAGCCTGCGGATCCCGCCGCCGTGGTTGCTGCCAAACTAGCGGAGATCCTGATTGCCGCCGGTTTTCCGCCGGGGGTGTTTCAGTTTCTCCCCGGACCTGGCTCCGTGATTGGCCCCTATTTAATCAAACATCCCGATGTGCATCTCATCGCCTTTACTGGCTCCCAAGAGGTGGGTTGCCGCATTATTGCTGAGGCAGCAGTGTTACAGCGGGGACAAACCCATATCAAGCGGGTGATTGCCGAGATGGGGGGCAAAAACGCCATCATCATTGACGAAAGTGCCGACTTAGATCAGGCAGTGGCGGGGGTTGTACAGTCCGCCTTTGGCTATAGCGGCCAAAAATGCTCCGCCTGTTCGCGGGTGATTGTCCTTGAGTCCATCTACGAACCCTTTGTGGAGCGCTTAGTAGCGGCCACCAAGTCCCTGAATATTGGGCCAGCCCACTTGCCCAGTACCCGTGTCGGACCGGTGGTGACGGCCGCCGCCCGCGATCGCATTCAGGAATACATTGCCAAAGGCCAGCAAGAAGCGGAACTCGCCTTGAGCGTACCGGTACCGGAGGTGGGCTATTTTGTCTCGCCCACGATCTTTACCAACGTGCCCCCCACAGCTACGATCGCCCAAGAGGAAATTTTTGGCCCGGTGCTAGCCGTACTACGGGCAGAAAGCTTCACCCAAGCCCTTGAAATTGCCAATGCCACCGCCTATGCCCTGACAGGGGGGCTGTATTCGCGGACGCCCTCCCATATTCAGCAGGCCAAAGCCCAATTTGCTGTAGGGAACCTGTACATCAATCGTGGGATTACAGGGGCGATCGTGGATCGGCAGCCCTTTGGTGGCTTTAAGCTGTCGGGCCTTGGTTCCAAAGCCGGTGGACGCGATTACCTACTGCAATTCCTTGAACCGCGCGTCATTACCGAGAATGTCCAGCGTCAAGGGTTTGCCCCCATTGCCGGGGTAGATGACTGATGCCAAAAAGCACTCCGTTATTGGCCGAGATTCAGGAGCGCATCAGAGCAGCGGGCGCCATTTCCTTCTGTGAGTTTATGACCTTGGCTCTCTATGCACCACAGGGGGGCTATTACAATCGTCCCCAACTGCAGATTGGTCGGCGCGGCGACTTTATCACCTCCAGTAGTCTCACGAGGGATTTTGCGGAACTGCTCACTGAGGCTTTTGTGCAGATGTGGCACGCCTTAGAGCGACCGCAGCGATTTATCCTCCTGGAGATGGGTGGCGGTGAAGGCCACTTTGCCGAGGGGGTCTTAAGCTACAGCCAAGGGACCTATCCCGATTTCTTTGCTGCCCTTGAGTACCAAATTCAAGAGCAATCCCCCCGTTTACAGGAACGTCAACGGCAACGCTTGGCACCTTGGGGCGATCGCCTGCGCTGGCGAGGCTTGGACACCGCCTGTGAACCCAGTGTTGGCTGCATCTTTAGCAATGAGCTGGTGGATGCGTTTCCCGTACATCGCCTGCAATGGCAGGGGGGCAACTGGCATGAAATTTATGTCAGCCTCAATGCCCAGGGAGCGTTTCAAGAGGTTTTGGGTCCCCTCAGCGACAATCGCATTCACGAGTACTTTGCCACCGTTGGCATTGATCCGCAGCAGCAGGGCTACAGCGACGGCTACCGTACTGAGGTGAATTTGAACCTGATCCCATGGCTCAAGGATCTAAGTGAGCACCTAGAGCGGGGCTTTGTTCTCACCATTGACTATGGTTATCCCGCCCGGCAATACTATCATCCCGCCCGCTGTGGCGGCACGTTGCAGTGCTACTACCAACACCGCTGCCACGATAATCCTTACTGCTTTGTTGGCGAGCAGGACATTACGGCCCATGTGGATGTAACCGCTTTAACATGCTATGGTGAGCAATTTGGTCTTGAAACCCTCTATGTCACCCGCCAGAGTTTATTTCTCATGGCTTTGGGGTTGGGCGATCGCCTAATGGCACAACAACAGAGTAATGGCAATCTCCTGCAAGCCCTCAACCGCCATCAATCACTCCACCAACTCATTGATCCCCTTGGCCTTGGGGGCTTTTACGTCGTTCTTCAAGGAAAGCAAGCCAGCCTCGATCTACCGCAACTCAGGGAAGCGATTCAGGGATTCGGTTAATGACTAAGAGCCACATCCCGCTGGGGAACTGGCAAAACTGACTGGTAGTACTGCTCTAGTTGCTGCGTGGCTGCCGCCCAGCTCCAGCGTTCGGCTTCTTGGCGGGCATTTTGGCGTAGGGTCTCGCGATCGCCCGGAGAGTCAAAGAGGCGCTGACAAGCGGTAATGGCTCCCGTAGGGTCTGCTGGATCAAACAAAAACCCATTTACCCCATCAGTGACAATATCGGGAATTCCCCCACTATTGGCAGCCACCACAGGACAGCCCGCCGCCATTGCTTCTAAGAGAACCAAGCCAAGGGTTTCCGTGCGCGAGGGAAAGACAAAGACATCGGCAGAGGCAAAGGCCCCTGCTAAGCGTTCACCGCGCAGGTAGCCGACAAAATGGGTGGGTGTGCCAGCAAAGTGTTTTTCCAGGGCCTCGCGATGGGGGCCATTGCCCACCAGAGCCAGCCGTGCCTGGGGAATCTGCTCAAGAATTGGCTTAATTTGCTCAATTTCCTTTTCAGCAGAGAGACGACCAACGTAGAGCAGTAAGGGGGCTTCTGGATGCCCCTGGCTGAGAAAGTGGCGCATTTCTTGACTTTGGCGTTGTGGATGAAACAATTCCACATCTACCCCCCGCTGCCAGAGATCCAGATGGCGAATCCCATGGGCTTTCAGCTCTGCCACCATGGCCGTTGAGGTACACAGGTTGAGTTGGGCGCGGTTATGGCCCCAGCGCAAGAGGAACCAGAGGAGCTCCTCCAGAAAACCCAAGCCATAGTACTTCAGGTATTGGGGCAAGTGGGTGTGGTAGGAGGCCACCAAGGGCAATTGGAGTTTCTGGGCATAGTACAGACCAGCCAAGCCCAAGACAGCTGGGTTGGCCACATGGATCAGATCGGGTTCAAAGGCCTCTAGGGCTTTGCCAATAGCGGGTCGCGGCAGGGCCAATTTGAGTTCAGGATACAATGGGAGGGGAAAACCGGAGACACCATAGATGCGCGCGCCTTCGTAATGGTCTAACCCGCCCTCGGGGGCCACCACTAGCACCTGATGGCCATTCCGCTGCAGATGTCGGACAGTTTGACATAAACGGGTAACAATGCCATCAATTTTAGGCAAAAATGTCTCAGTAAATAGCGCGATCCGCATTTCGCTAACCTGAAGGGCGAGGGGGATTTCTCCCATTCTCGAATTAGGGGGGGCTTGACGCAACCCATTAGGGCGAAAAAGTTCCTTAGATTAAGGAGGGGTAAACTGTGGCAAAAGCTGAGTTATTGATGGCGATCGCTGGCCTGAATCGAGGTCTGCTAGCCACACCGCGCGATCGCAAACAGGTAGCTGCCCTTGTTGCTTCCCTGGAAGGCATGAATCCCACTTCGGATCCCCTCAATGCCCCTGAAAAATTAGCTGGGGATTGGCGATTGATCTACACCAGTAGTCAGGCCCTTCTCGCCTTAGATCGCTCTCCCCTCGTGAAGCTGGGGCAAATTTATCAGTGCATTCGTCCGCAGCAGCAGCGCATCTACAACATTGCTGAACTCTATGGATTGCCCTTCCTTGAGGGAATTATCAGCGTGTTGGCCCGATTTGAACCCTTGACCCAACAGCGGGTACAGGTGTACTTTGAACGTTCCATTGTTGGCCTGCGCCAGTGGTTGAATTACTACTCCCCCGCCCAATTCATTCCCCAACTCCACAGCCGTCAGCCGCTGATGGCCCTAGATGTGCCCCTCAACAGCAATGATCAACAGGGCTGGCTTGACATTACCTACCTCGATGAAGATTTGCGAATTAGCCGCGGCAATGAAGGCAGCCTCTTTGTCTTAACCCGGGTTTAGTCCCGATTCCCGATACCCTTAGACTAAGGAAGAGTGGCACCATTCTCACATCCCCTGCAATGGAAACACAGCCCCCCAAGCAACTTAGTTTTCCATGGAACCCAACTATCTCTGAGCCTCTGACGGAAAGCTCACTGGCAACTGGTGCAGAGGGCGAGAATAGCCAACGGCGCATCCAGCACTTAGAGCAAGCCATTGATCAGTGTCAACACTACATTGATGAATTAAAGCAACAACTGCGCAATCAGGCGTTTCTCGAGGATTTGCTGGCCCGTACTGAGGAAACAGCTCAGATTCAACAACAGGCGATCGTTGCCCTTCAAGAACAATTGCGCTCCCAAGCCACCTGTGCCCAGGAGCTGGCAGAAATGAGCCACCATCGCCAATCCTTGGAAACCATTCTTCAGCAATCGCAAATGGAAATTGAGCACCTACATCAGGAGGTGGAGCGGCTACTCAAGGCCCAAGATGCCCTTGAAGCTAAATTGGTGCATAGCCATCGTCTCCTGCGGCAACGGGAACAGGACTGCCAATTCCTGGAAGCGCAACTGCGCCAAGTCCAAGAGGAAAAAGCACTGCTACAAACTCGCCTTGAACAAGCCCGCTCAGAATTGAGCGATCGCCAAACCCAAATAGATGATCTCAATCGTCGCCTCACCCAAGCCAATCATTTAATTGAAACCCAGGGACGGATCATTAGTGCGCTGCAAGAGGCTCAAGGATCACAGACCAGCAAAAACAGGGTTATTCAGGGACTCAGTAAAACCCTACTAAAAACTCAAACCAAGCTACAGGAATTAGAACGGGACTATCAGCAGCAGCGCCTGCAATATATGACCACCCAACACTACAACCAAGAATTGGAAGCCCGCACTCGCCAACAACAGGAACGGCTACAACACCTAGAAGCCCAAATTGCGGAACTTCAAGAGCAAATTCTCCATCAAGCGCAGCAGGCACGGGAGCAGGAAACCGCTGTGCAACACTGGAAAGATCGCTACACCGAGGCGGAGCGATCGCTCGCACAGTTACAACGAGTCATTGCTCAAATGGCCACGGGTGGCTCCATTTCCCTCAGTGAAGTTCCCTCTTAGGGAGGATGTCTTCACAAATCTAAATTTCATATAATAAATCATAGTCATTACGAGTTTGTTTATGGTCAAATTCATTGGTTGGGCAGGGAGTCTGCGGGATAGCTCCTACTCCCAAAGGGCATTAGATGCTGCGATTGCCAAAGCAGCCACCCGAGGGGTTACCGTTGAACGTCTTGATCTACGGCAGATGAGGCTTCCCTTTTGCACAGGTGCTGAGAGCTACCCCGACTATCCCGATGTGGCCGCCTTTCAAGCTAAGGTCAAGGAAGCCGATGGCATTTTGCTAGTGACACCGGAGTACCATGGCAGTGTCAGCGGTGTGCTAAAAAACTCCCTCGATCTCCTGAGCTTTGAACATCTCAGCGGCAAAGTAGTCGCCATGATGAGTGTCCTCGGGGGCCAAACCAACAGCAATGCCCTCAACGATCTACGGGTGATTCTGCGCTGGGTGCATGCTTGGGTGATTCCAGAACAGGTGGCCATTGGTCAGGCTTGGCAAGCCTTCACACCCGAGGGGCAATTGAGCGATCCCAAGCTCGAGGAGCGAGTGGACAAACTGATTGCCAGTTGGATTCAAACCACCCGTCAACTCCGAGAAGCAAGGGCCTAGTTCAATCCCTCCTGCAGCCACTGCGCCACCTGCTTGGCATGGTAGGTGAGAATGACATCGGCACCTGCTCGCTTAAAGCCCAGTAGGGTTTCTAGGACCACTTTTTTCTCATCAATCCAGCCATTGCGGGCGGCAGCTTTCACCATTGCGTATTCGCCAGAAACATTGTAGGCAGCCACGGGAACATCGCTCACCTGCTTTAGCCGCGCAATGACATCCATGTAGGCAAGGGCAGGTTTCACCATGACAATATCTGCCCCTTCCTCAATGTCGAAGCTCACTTCCCGCACTGCCTCGCGGACATTGGCGGGATCCATTTGGTAGGTTTTTTTATCGCCAAACTTGGGAGCTGAGTCTAAAGCATCACGGAAAGGGCCATAGTAGGCGGAAGCGTATTTCGCAGAGTAAGCAAGAATTCCCACATGAGTATAGCCCGCGGCATCCAGACCCGCCCGAATGGCACCGACACGGCCATCCATCATATCCGAGGGGGCAACAAAATCGGCCCCCGCAGCCGCTTGACTCACTGCCTGTTTGACCAGCACCTCTACAGTTTCGTCATTGAGAATTTCGCCATCTTTGACAATGCCATCGTGGCCTTCGCTGCTGTAGGGATCAAGGGCTACATCCGTAAAGATGAGCAAATCAGGTAAGACTTCCTTAATCGCTCGTAGCGATCGCTGGACCAGGCCATCGGGATTGTAGCTTTCGGTGCCAGCATTATCCTTGAGATGCTCAGGGACCAAGGGAAATAGGGCGATCGCCCCAATTCCCAAGGCATAGACCTCCTTCAGCTCTAAAATTAGGCGATCCAGGCTATAGCGATAGCAGCCGGGCATCGAGGGGACTTCCTGCACCTGATCTTCCCCCTCCATGACAAAGACCGGATAGATCAAATCCGCCGTAGTTAGGGTATGCTCGCGCACCAGGCGACGAATTTGAGCCGTGCGGCGTAAACGGCGAGGCCGATGGGTTAGCTCCATAATTCAACAATCAAAAACTCACTCATGTCCCAGTTCAAACGGCTGTGGATCAGCACATAGAACCTTTGGATTATTTCCGCATTATCTCACCTTAAGGGATCAAGACTGTGGGGGGTTGAGGATGCTTACGAACGTTTACAAAAACCTCAGTGCTCAAGCGGGCTGAAGATAGGGCAAAGCCAGATAGAAACTAGTGACGGTCTTGGCATCTTTTACTTGACCACTATGAATGGCGGCTGCCAACTCAGATAGAGAAAACTCCACAATTTCAATGTGCTCATCGCTATCCTGAGGTGGGGGTACCTCTAGTTTCTCCAGTTGGGTAGCCAAATAGGCATAGATCACTTCATCGGAATAGCCGGGGGCAATGTAAAACTCCCCCAGTTTTTGCCAATGGTGGGCGCGGTAGCCGGTTTCCTCTTCAATTTCCCGCTCAATCGTGGTAAAAGGATTTTCATGATCCTCAACGGTGCCTGCTGGAAACTCCAGTAGATACTCCTCAGTAGCAAAGCGATATTGTTTGACAAGGATCAGGTTTCCCTCTGGGTTTACAGGGACAGCCAGTGCCCCCCCTGGGTGCCGCACAGTTCCCAAGATCGAGACAGATCCATGGGGCAGACGGTATTGATTGACTTCGAAGGTAAACTTGCGGCTGCGACAAAAGCAGTGGCGCTCGAGGACTTCGGGGGGGATTTTAGTCATAGGGGTTAGACGAGGGTACGATCGGTGAGGATTTCGTAGCCTGTTTTGGTGACCAAGACGGTGTGCTCAAATTGAGCAGAGAGAGAATTATCAACTGTAACCGCCGTCCAGCGATCGCGCAAAATACGCACCTGTTTTGACCCCGCATTCACAATGGGTTCAATAGCCAAGGTCATCCCCGCCCGTAGCCGCACATTCTTGAGTTCATGGGTGCGGAAGTTAAATACCGAAGGTTCTTCATGGAGATTGCGCCCTACGCCGTGGCCAGTAAAATCCTCAACGACAACGAAGCCATTGGCTTCCACATAATCTTGAATGGCACCCGCCAGATCCATGAGGTAGTTGCCTTCTTTGACTTGCTCAATGCCGCGGTAGAGGGCTTCTTCGGCCACTTTCACCAGCTTAGCGGCCTCTTCGGAAATTTCCCCCACCGGAATCGTAATGCAAGAATCGCCATGAAAGCCGTTGTAATAGGCACCGGTGTCAATTTTCACAATGTCGCCATTGCGAATCACTTTGCGGGGGCTAGGAATGCCATGAACCACTTCATTGTTGATGCAGGCGCAAATGGATGCGGGAAAGCCGTGATAGCCCTTGAAGCTAGGGGTTGCCCCCATTTCCCGAATACGTTTCTCGGCATAGGCATCGAGATCCGCCGTTGTCATCCCTGGCTCAATCATCTGGGAGATTTCCTTGAGCACCGTCGCCACAATGCGCGAAGCCTGCCGCATAATCTCAATTTCGCGCTTGGACTTAATTTCAATACCACGGCGGGGACGGGTTTGGACAGGGGTGGGGGAGGGAGTGAGCAGACTACCAAGAATATTCATGGGCGCGATGCTACCGCAAAAATCTTTCTTTTTCAGGATAACGCTGTTGCGCTGATCAGGGGAATGTAAATTTTATTTGTTTATTCTTGTTATTCTTGAGGGATTGGTGAACGAAAATGCTCTTGATAGAGCTGCTTAAATCGCCGCTGTTGCTGCCTGTGATCCACAATCGGCAAAGGATAACCACAGCGATGTCGCTCTAGGGGGGAAATATTGCCCGTCACTAAATCTGTAGTGTCCAGCGATCGCACTTCTGGAAGCCAACGCCGAATATATTCTGCTTCCGGGTCAAATTTTTGCGCCTGACTGGCGGGGTTAAAAATCCGCAGGGGTTTTGGGTCCATGCCACTGGAGGCACTCCACTGCCAACCGCCATTATTGGCTGCCAAGTCCCCATCAATGAGTTTCTGCATAAAGTAGCGCTCACCCCACTGGGGATTGATGATCAAATCCTTGGTGAGGAAACTGGCCACAATCATACGGCAGCGGTTGTGCATCCAGCCTGTTTCATTGAGTTGCCGCATGGCAGCATCCACGATTGGGTAACCCGTGGCACCTTCACACCAAGCCGCAAAGTGCGCTTCGTTATTCAGCCAAGGGAAGGTGGCAAATCCTTGGCGATGGGGACGCTCCGCCAAGTGGGGAAACCAGTAGAGGGCGTGCTGATAAAACTCCCGCCAAGCCAATTCCTGCTGCCAGGTGCGAATACTCCTTTGTCCCTCTTCACTGCGGGCTGCGGCCATAGCGGCCTGAGTGGCTGTCCAGACATGGCGAATCCCAATGACGCCGAACTTGAGGGCAGGGCTTAAGAGGGAGGTTCCGGGCTGCGCCGGATAGTTGCGCTGCTCCCCATAGTCTTGAATGTGCTGGTCAATAAATGTCTCCAGTTGTGCTTGGGCAGCGGCTTCACCGGGAGCAAGGATCAGTTCCCCCGACCAATGAAATCCCAGGTCCTTAGCGGTGGGGAGACAAATCGCCCCCAAGGTGCGCGCCGTTGCCTGTTCTATTTCGGTGAGGGGTTCGAGGTAGCTGGGGGTAGGGACAGGCTCTGGTTTCGCTAGGCTTGACCAGTTGCGCCAAAAGGGGGAATAGACGGTGTAGGGCTGTCCTTGTTGAGTTTGTATAGCCTCTGGGGGATGCAGGAGTTGATCCCAAGCGGTTTCCACAGCAATACCTTTTTCTTTGAGGGCAGCAGCCACTGCGCGATCGCGCCCCCGTCCATAGGGTTCCACATCCTCATGCCAGTGCACCGCCACTGCCCCTAAACCACTGGCCACTTGGGGCAGAATCTGACGCGGGTCACCACGAAAAATTAAAAAGCTCCCCCCAAGTCGCTGATAGGCCTCCTGCAGAGCCTGTAGGCAACCAACAAGGTAGGCTACCCGCACTGCGGCAATGTCTGAGGCGCTGAGAATCGCGGGGTCAAAACAGAAAAGACCAACCACTTTGGGGGTACGGGTGTGGGCAGCAGCCAAGCCCAGGTTGTCATTGAGGCGCAGATCGCGACGATGCCAAAACAGGCGTAGGCTCATGGTCAGTCAATCCTAAAAACAGGATTAAGGATCCTAGATAACCTAGACAATCTAGAAAATAGCGCCGATGCAGGCGTTGGTTGCGGCCTTCAGTTCTGGAGGTGCATTATCGGGGGTCATTTGCTGAAATTGCCCATAGGTCATTTTTTCTTGGAGGTGGTTAATGAGGCAAGTGCAGTAGCGATCGCCGCGATCGCGAAAACCGGGAGGGGCTTGCGCCGCAAATTTGGCTTGACACTCCTGCATAAAGACTGCGATCGCCTCTGGGGGATAAGTCGCCGCTGGCGTTTGTTGGGCAAGGAGCGGCAAACTCAGCGCGCTAAGCGCGTTAATGCTCACAAAAGCAATTAATAGTTTGGAAAGGGCCATGGCGGCAACCCCTGCAAGTAATCACTAAGCCAATTCTGGCAAACCGCTTCCTGTTGTCGCTGCTCCTTCAAAGTTTTGTTGAGTTGCGGATGAAGCCATAGACAAGAATGCTACCTTTTCCTATACTTGTGTTCTATCGTTTTGCGTGCCCAGTCATCGGCAAAGGAGGCTCTCATTTCTGAACCACTTGCCCTCACCCAAAGTCTAAGGGGAACCCGTGAGATTCGCGATAACTATCAGGTTTTTCGCCTGACGGGTCTCATTGATGCATTTTCAGAGTCAGCCTTTCGCAAGGTGATTAGTAAGTGTTTTGACGATGGGCCTGCCAACGTCATCCTCGATCTTTCAAAAATTGAATTTATTGACAGCTCTGGCCTTGGCATCCTAGTCCAACTGGCCAAAAAAGCCCAGGAACGCCAGGGGCAACTACAAATTGTCACCAATCCCCGTGTCACCCAAACCGTTAAACTGGTTCGCCTAGAAAATTTCTTGTCTCTTCAGCCAGATCTGGCGACAGCGATCGCCAAAATCAGTGGCGAATCCCCCTCGCAATAAAGCTGTGCTGGGCGTGGTAAAACCAAGGGGGGTGCCCGTATTGAACAATCATGCTTGACTTTGGTGAACTGTTACCCCTGCAACCCCCCAAGATTCCCGCCCACCAGCTCCCCCCAGCAGCTTTAGCCTACTTTGGCGATGCAGTTTATGAACTCTTTATTCGGCTACTTTTTTTGACCCCCCCCAACGCATTAACGCCTACCACCGCCAAGTGGTGGATCACGTGCGTGCCGAAAGCCAAGCCCGTTACATGGACTTTCTTTGGGAATATTGCACAGAAACTGAACGTGCCATTTTCCGCCAAGGTCGCAATGCTGCTGCCGATGGCCCCAAGCGAGTCACTGCAAAAATTTACCGCCAAGCCACTGGCTTTGAAGCCCTACTTGGGTACCTTTACCTCACCAATCCGCAACGCCTACAGGAAATTTTTCAACTCCTTGCAGGTCACATCCGCAGTGAAGTTGAAAACAAGAGACCCGCAACAGAATCCCCCAGTGAAATGTAACCACTGCGTGATAGGATGCTTAGTGGCCAGTTTAAGGCATCCTCGGATGCTCCATATTCTGCTGTGACCTTCCTGACCCTGTAGCTCCAACCGTTTCCCATTCCTCAAAAAAGGAGGGGTCAATGGTGGAGTTTTACCAACTCTGTCGTGAATTATTTACGACAACCCTCGTCCTTATGGCGATCGCCTTTGGAGCGGTTTGGCTGATTTATGGCCTTAACACAGCGTTGAATTACCTTTTGGGGGCAAGTGCCAGCCTAATCTACTTGCGGCTCTTAGCCCGTAGTGTGGAGCGCCTAGGCAACGACCAGAAAAAGCTGGGAAAAGCGCAGCTTCTTGTCGTCGTGGTTGTGATGATTGTGGCAGCCCGTTGGCAAGCGCTACAGATTATTCCAGTCTTCTTGGGGTTCTTAACCTACAAAGCTGCCCTTCTGGTTCATTTGTTGCGTGGGATTTTGCCCTCTCCTTAACACTGGCCCACTGTAATGCTTAAACAAGCGAGCGCGGAGGCATGATGCCTTTGATAGACCTTTGGACAGCTCTTCCCCTTGCCAAGCTGGAGGTGGGACATCACTTCTACTGGTACATTGGCAATCTGAGAGTTCACGGCCAAGTCTTCATTACCACTTGGTTTGTGATGGCCGTTCTCATCGCGGTGGCCTTTGCGGCCTCGCGGAATATTCAGCGGGTACCCAGTGGTATCCAAAACCTGATGGAATACGCACTGGAATTTATCCGTGACTTGACCAAAAGTCAAATGGGTGAGCACGAGTACCGAGCTTGGGTTCCCTTCGTAGGGACACTGTTCCTGTTCATTTTTGTTTGTAACTGGTCAGGGGCACTGGTACCGTGGAAACTCATTGAACTGCCAGAAGGGGAGCTAGCAGCACCCACCAATGACATCAATACCACCGTGGCCTTGGCGTTGCTGGTCTCCTTGGCCTATTTCTATGCCGGGCTCCGCAAGCGGGGGCTGAAGTATTTCACCAAGTACATTGAGCCAACGCCCGTCCTACTTCCCATCGCCATCTTGGAAGACTTCACAAAACCTCTTTCCCTGAGCTTCCGTCTTTTTGGCAACATCTTAGCGGACGAACTGGTGGTGAGTGTCTTGGTGTTGCTGGTACCGTTGTTTGTACCCTTGCCTGTGATGGTTTTGGGCCTGTTTACCAGTGCCATTCAGGCTCTTGTGTTTTCGACCCTCGCAGCCACCTACATCGGGGAGGCGATGGAGGGTCATGGGGGTGATCACGAAGCGGCCCACTCCTAAAAACTCCTAAAAGGGGTACATCCCCTGCTATTGTGATCTCTGGAAATTTTGTTTTGTCCTACTACGTCTCGAGGAAATCAACTATGAATCCCTTAATTGCTTCTGCTTCCGTTTTGGCTGCTGCTTTGGCAATTGGTTTGGCATCACTGGGTCCTGGGCTTGCCCAAGGGAATGCCTCTGGTCAGGCTCTAGAAGGCATTGCACGCCAACCCGAAGCAGAAGGTAAAATTCGCGGTACCTTGCTGCTGAGTTTAGCCTTCATGGAGTCCCTGACCATCTACGGTCTGGTGATTGCGCTGGTGCTCCTGTTTGCCAACCCCTTTGCATCCTAATTCACCCCAGTGGGGGAGGCTTGGCTGAGCTTTCCCCCAATCCCCCATTCTGGAGAGGCTGATGTTTGATTTTGATGCCACCCTACCCCTGATGGCTCTGCAATTCTTAATCTTGACCGTTATTTTGAATGCACTGCTGTACAAGCCTTTGGGTCAGGCGCTGGACAATCGGGATGAGTATATCCGAACCAACTTGCAGCAGGCTAAGGAGCGGTTGCAACAGGCCACTGAGCTGGCTCAACAATATGAGCAGGAATTGGCCAGTACCCGTCGCCAAGCCCAAGCCTTGATTGAAGAGGCCAAAGCTGAGGCACAGAAAATTGCCACCGCCGAAATTGCCGAAGCACAGCAGGCTGTGCAAGCAGAGTTACTCAAGCTTCAAGCAGAGATTGATGAGCAAAAGCAGGTGACACTGCAGGCACTGGAGGGCCAAGTTGCCAGCTTGAGTGAGCAGTTATTAGCGAAGTTACTGGCCTAGGAGTGTGGGTCATGGACGCAGTATTTTTATTGGCAACGGAAGAGGTGGGGCATTTTGGCATTAACACCAATTTGCTCGAAACTAATGTGATCAACCTTGCCATCCTTATTGGGGTGTTGGTGTATTTTGGCCGCGGTGTACTTGGCAAAACCTTGGGCGATCGCCAGAAACAAATTGCCACAGCCATTGCCGAGGCAGAAGAACGCCAGAAAGTGGCGGCAGCCCGCCTCGCCGAAGCGCAGCAAAAGCTGACTCAGGCTAAACAGGAGGCACAACGCATTCGCGAGGAGGCTCTTGCCCGTGCAAAGGCTGCCAAGGAAGAAATCATTGCCCAAGCCAAGCGGGAAATTGAGCGCTTGAAGGAAACTGCTTCCCAAGATACCAGTGCTGCCACTGAGCGGGCGATCGCTGAAATTCGTGAGCGGATTGCCGCTATGGCACTGGCAGAGGCAGAAAACCAACTGAAAGCACGGTTGAGCCAAAATCCAGACCTTCAGCGCACCCTTGTTGATCGCAGTATTGCCCTACTAGGAGGCAAATGATGCAGACCACCGTCCGTGGTGAAGTTGTTGAACCCTATGCCGAGGCGCTGCTGTCGTTGGCGCAAGCCCACAACCTCATTGATCAGTTTCAGCAGGACACGCAATTGATTTTGGAACTGCTTGCCAGTTCCAGTGAACTGCAACAGTTTCTCGCGAATCCCCTGATTAAGCCTGAGGCCAAAAAGAATGTGCTGCGGCAGTTGACAGTGGATAAGGTGCACGGCTATTTCCTCAACTTCCTAATGTTGCTCGTGGATCGGCGGCGAATTAACTTTCTCGGTTCCATTTGTGAGCAGTACCGTGCCCTGGTGCGCAAACTCCGCAATGTGGCCTTGGCGGAAGTGACCAGTGTCGTCGAACTCAATGACGATCAACGCCGTGCAGTGGTCGAGAAGGTCAAAACCATAACCGGTGCTGCCGATGTAGAGCTTGTCACTGCCTGTGATCCTGAACTGATTGGTGGCGTGGTCATTAAAGTTGGCTCCCAAATCTTTGATGCCAGCCTGCGGGGTCAACTCCGCCGCCTCAGTGTCACCTTGGCGCAAGCCGCCTAATATCCTCTTTGTAAACTGTTCAACCCTTGAGAGCGACTTCTATGGTAAGTATCCGACCCGACGAAATCAGTAGCATTATTCGCCAGCAAATCGAGCAGTACGAACAGTCGATCAAAGTCGATAATGTCGGTACTGTCTTGCAGGTGGGCGATGGGATTGCCCGTGTCTATGGCCTCGACAAGGTGATGGCCTCCGAATTGGTGGAATTTGAAGATGGCACCGTGGGGATTGCCCTCAACCTCGAAGAGGATAATGTGGGGGTGGTGCTGATGGGCGATGGCCTCGGCATCGAAGAAGGCAGTACTGTGCGTGCTACTGGGAAAATTGCCTCGATTCCCGTGGGTGAAGCGGCCATTGGTCGGGTTGTGGATGCGCTGATGCGCCCCATTGATGGCAAAGGGGAGATCCACACAACGCAAACTCGCCTGATTGAATCTCCCGCACCCGGTATTGTCCAGCGCAAATCTGTGTGTGAGCCGTTGCAAACGGGGATTACCGCCATTGACGCTATGATTCCCATTGGTCGCGGTCAGCGGGAACTGATCATTGGCGATCGCCAGACAGGGAAAACGGCTGTTGCCATTGACACGATCTTGAACCAAAAGGGCCAAGACGTGATTTGCGTCTATGTAGCCATTGGTCAAAAAGCCTCCAGCGTTGCCCAAGTGGTGAACGTGCTGCGGGAGCGGGGGGCGCTGGACTACACGATTGTAATTGCCGCCAACGCCAGTGATCCAGCGGCTTTGCAGTATCTTGCCCCCTACACCGGGGCCACGATTGCTGAGTACTTCATGTACCAAGGTAAGCACACCCTCGTTGTCTATGACGACCTCTCCAAACAGGCTCAAGCCTATCGGCAAATGTCGCTACTCCTGCGTCGTCCCCCCGGTCGCGAAGCCTATCCTGGGGATGTGTTCTACTTGCACTCCCGCTTGCTAGAGCGGGCGGCCAAGCTCAACGATGCCCTTGGTGGTGGCAGCATGACAGCACTGCCGGTGGTTGAAACCCAAGCCGGTGACGTGTCTGCCTACATTCCCACCAACGTCATTTCCATTACCGACGGTCAAATCTTCCTCTCCTCTGACCTCTTCAACGCTGGCTTGCGTCCTGCCATCAACGCGGGGATTTCCGTGTCGCGGGTGGGTTCCGCTGCTCAAATCAAAGCCATGAAACAGGTGGCCGGGAAACTGAAGCTGGAGTTGGCGCAGTTTGATGAACTGCAGGCCTTTGCCCAATTTGCCTCCGACTTGGATAAAGCCACCCAAAACCAACTGGCCCGGGGTCAGCGCCTGCGGGAAATCCTCAAGCAGCCTCAATATTCGCCCATTCCTGTGGAGTACCAAGTGGCAACCATCTATGCAGGTACCAATGGCTACCTTGACGATATCCCCGTTGAGGCAGTGGCCAAGTTTGTTGCCGGTCTGCGCGATTACCTGCACACCAATAAGCCAGAATACGGTGAGATTATCCGCACCACCCAAAAACTGGATGAAAAGGCTGAAGCCCTGCTGAAGGCGGCGATCGCTGAGTACAAAGCTGCCTTTAGTGCCTAAGCATCACCTTACTTAGATCACGATCAACAGATCAAGATCAACAAATCAACAATGACTTGAACCTGCCCTCCACCAAGGGTAGGTTTTTTTGTCAATAGCCAATGTGGCGCTAGCTGGTAGCGGGTTAGAGAAAAAGGAGTATCAAAAATCATTGCAGTTTCGTTAATGAGGACCCCTTAGCTTTGTATTCTCTCTTACACTGAGGATCCGCGGACAAACCTTTATCAAGGAGTTCTGTAGTGCGTGTCGTTGTCATGGCCGGTGGGAGTGGCACTCGCTTACGCCCCCTCACCTGCGATCTACCCAAACCCATGGTACCGGTGGTCAATCGTCCCATTGCCGAGCATATTCTCAATCTCCTGCGCCGCCATAGCCTTGATGATGTGGTCATGACATTGCACTATCTCCCCGATATCGTGCGGGACTATTTTGGCGATGGGAATGAGTTTGGGGTGCACCTGAGCTATGTCGTTGAAGAAGAGCAGCCCCTTGGCACGGCCGGTTCGGTGAAAAACATTGCCAATTTGTTAACGGATCCGTTTTTAGTAGTCAGTGGCGATAGCATTACCGATGTCGATTTAACCGATGCCCTGCGTTTTCACCAGCAGCACGGTGCTCCCGTAACCCTGATCCTTGCCCGCGTGCCTCAGCCAAAGGAGTTTGGCATTGTCTTTACTGATAGCGATGGCCGCGTGCGGCGGTTTCTCGAGAAGCCCTCAGCAGCGGAAGTCTTTACAGATACAGTCAATACGGGTATCTACATCCTCAGCCCCACAGTTATGGATTACCTTAGTAGCGGCATCGAGCGGGATTTTTCGCGGGATTTGTTCCCATTGCTGTTGCAGGCGGATGTGCCGATGTATGGCTATATCACTGATGCCTACTGGTGCGATGTCGGCAGTCTCCAAACCTACCAACAGGTGCAACAGGATGCCCTCTATGGCCGAGTGCACTTGGAAATTCAGGGGCACGAAGTTCAGCCGCAAATTTGGGTAGGCCACAACACCCCATTGCCGCAAACGGTTCAGCTACAGGCGCCACTCGTCTTGGGCAATAACTGCCGCTTTGGTGCGGGGGTCACCCTTGGGGCGGGAACGGTCTTGGGGGATAACGTGATTATTGGCAATGGCAGTCGGTTGCGTTCAGTGGTGGCTTGGCATGGCTGCTTTATTGGGGATGACAGTGAACTGGAGCATTGCATCTTAGCTCGCTATGTCCATGTTGATCGCCATGTAACACTACAGGAAGGAGTGATTATTGGCAGTCGCTGTGTGGTGGGGGAGGAAGCCAGCCTGAGTCAGGGAGTGCGGATCTGGCCAGGAAAACGTATTGAAGCGGGTGCAATTGTCAATGAAAGCCTGATCTGGGGCACAACAGGGCAGCGCTATCTCTTTGGGCAGCGGGGAGTGGCCGGCGTGGCCAATGTAGACATTACACCGGAGTTTGCCGTGCGGCTGGCGGCAGCCTATGCCTCCATTCTTGAGCCCGGAACCAGTGTGCTCGTGTCGCGAGATCAGCGAAATGTATCGCGGATGGTGTCCCATGCCCTAATGTCGGGTTTGATGTCGGTGGGGATTCATGTCCTCAATTTGGAGGCGATCGCCCTGCCGATTGCCCGGTTTGCCGCCCAAACCCTTTCAGTTAGTGGGGGAATTCATGTGCGCGCCCATCCCGATCGCGCCGATCAGCTTTTGATTGAGTTTTTTGATCACAAAGGCATCAACCTCAGTAAAGCCAAAGAGCGGCAAATCGAAACCGCCTACTTCCGCGAAGAGATTCGCCGTGCCCTACTGATGGATGTCGGTGTCATGACCCATCCCAACAACTGCGTGGCCGCCTATGCCCAAGGCTTTGAAAAGTGGCTGAATACGAAACTGTTTTATGGCAACCCCGCCAAAATTGTTATTGACTATGCCTATGCCGTTTCTGGGGTCGTCTTGCCCCAGATCCTCAGTAAGTTTGGCTGCGATGCCGTTGTTCTCAATGCCACCCTCCACCCCACTCCCCTAAATATTCTCGAGCGACAGCGCCTCCTGCGGGAACTAGGACAGGTGGTGACAGCACTTTCTGCAAGTTTAGGGGTGCAAGTCTCCGCCAATGGCGAACGGTTGACCTTGGTGGACAATGCCGGTCAGGTTTTCAGTGATCAAGAACTCACGGCCTTGATGACCTACTTGACCCTCTTGACCCATCCGGGGGGCACCATCGTGGTGCCGGTCACAACCTCTAGTGCCGTGGAGGCGATCGCCCGCCAGCAGGGAGGGCACATTATCCGCAGTCGTACCAACCCGACTGATCTCATGGAAGCCTGCCAACACCACAGCAGCGTTGTCCTAGGGGGGTCCGCAGAAACCGGTTTCATCTTCCCGCAACTGCATCCGGGATTTGATGCCATGTTTACAATCGCCACCCTGCTCGAACTGCTGGCACTGATTGGTAAGCCCCTCACAGTCATACGCCAAGAACTGCCCCGCGTCCACTACTATCACCGCCCAATTCGCTGTCCTTGGCTTGCCAAGGGGTCATTGATGCGCCACTTAGTGGAAACCCATCCCCGCAACCATTTAAGTCTCATTGATGGCGTCAAAATTGGTGAACCCAATACTGACCATTGGGTACTGATTCTGCCCGATGCCAGTGAGCCACTGGTACACCTCTACGTGAATAGTCCTGATGCCCCTTGGAGTGAGCAGATGCTGCAACGCTATAGCCGCCGCATTGAAGAGTTTGCCCGCTTGGAACCTCTCTCAGATGCCACAATAAAGATGTAACCCAAATCCCGTAGAATCAGGGAAAATTTTTCGTACGTTAGGCACAATGGTGGTTTTGAAAACGGAGAAAACCCAAGGGAGCTTGAGCGATAAATTGCGGGGAATTGTCCGTTGGTGGTCAGAATTCAAGATTCAAACCCGCCTCATGGCCACAGCAACCCTCGTGGTCTCCATCATCATGAGTGGCCTCACCTTCTGGGCGGTGAACACGATTCAAACCAATGCCCACCTCAATGACACCCGCTATGGTCGCGATTTAGGGTTACTCCTAGCCGCTGATGTGGCGCCCCTTGTGGCCAAAGGGGATACCGCCGCTGTTGCTGAATTTTCCCGCAAATTCTATGAGCGCAGTGCCAGTATTCGCTACATCCTCTATGCGGATCCCGACGGAGAAATTTACTATGGCCTGCCCTACTCTGCCCCCCAAGTGGAAAGTGCCCTGACGTTGCGCCGCCGTATTCAACTGCCAGAGACCTACCGTGCTAGCCAAGAACCCCTCGTGCGCCAACACCAAACCCCCAATGGTCTAGTTGCCGATGTCTTTGTTCCCTTAACCTTCAATGGCGAAAACTTAGGGGTTGTTGCCCTGGGGATTAACCCAAACCCAACATTCATTGCTTCTGCCAATCTCACGCGGGATCTCACGATCGCTGTCTTTGTCTCCCTCTGGATCATGGTGATCTTGGGGGGGGTCTTCAATGCCCTCACCATTACCCAACCCATTAAAGAATTGGTGCAGGGGGTGAAAAACATTGCAGCGGGGAATTTTAAGCAACGTATTCACCTGCCCTTTGGCGGTGAACTGGGGGAGTTGATCACCAGCTTTAATGACATGGCTGAGCGCCTCGCCTCCTACGAGGCCCAAAACATTGAAGAACTCCAAGCCGAGAAAGCCAAACTGGATACCTTGGTGTCCACGATTGCAGATGGAGCAATTCTGTTAGATACCGACATGCGGATTATTCTTGTCAACCCCACAGCGCAGCGTCTTTTCAATTGGGAGGGGATGAACGTCATTGGCCAAAATGCCCTGGACTGCTTTCCAGCACCGGTGTGCGAAAAACTCACCTGTCCCCTTTACAAGGCCTCTCGCGGAGAGTCAGAAGGGGGAGAATTTCGGGTGACGCTGCAAGAACCTAGCTCGCGATCAGTACGGATTCTGCTGACAACGGTTATGGATGTGCAGCGGGAAAAGCCCAAAGGCATTGCGATTACGATTCAGGACATTACCCGGGAAGTGGAACTCAACGAAGCCAAAGCGCAATTGATTAGCAATGTTTCCCATGAGTTGCGGACACCTCTATTCAATATCAAATCAATCATCGAAACGATTCAAGAGTACGGCAGCAGCCTCAGCGAAAAAGAGCAACAGGAATTCCTAGAAACCGCTAACCACGAGACCGATCGCCTGACTCGCCTTGTCAATGATTTTCTCGATATTTCCCGCCTCGAATCGGGTCGCCCCTATCAGTTTGGCTCCGTACAGATGGCGCAGGTGATTGATCAGATCATGCGCACCTACCAACTCAATGCGGCCAATAAGTCCATTACCCTAACTGCCGAGGTGGAAAACCCCCTGCCACCGGTTTGGGGCAACTACGATCTGCTCATTGGTGCGCTCACTAACTTGGTGGGCAATGCTTTGAAATTTACACCCGAAAATGGACGGGTAACGATTCGTGCCTATGTCTGGCATCCCCCCAGCGATCCAGAGCAGGAACGGGTCCGCATTGAAGTGGCGGACACGGGTATGGGGATTGCCCCAGAGGATCAGCCCCGTGTTTTTGAACGCTTTTTCCGCGTCGAGAATCGCGTGCATACCCTAGAGGGGACGGGTCTGGGGTTGGCCATTGTCCAAGATATTATCCACAAGCACAATACGCAAATTCATTTAGTTAGTGAATTGGGGGTCGGTAGTACCTTTTGGTTTGATTTGGCCATTGATGAATCCGCCCTCATTGATAACCCTCATGGCACCGCTGAAACGGCGCTGCCCCCCGCTTAAAACGGGTAGATGGGAGCGATGCCCCCTTGCCAGTAACAACAAATCATCCGCTAAAATCTGAAGGCAAGAATCCATCACTCCTCACGCCAATGGCTGCTTGGGCTGGGCCCTGAGGAAAAAAATACAGGTTTTTGCATTTATTTTCATCTCAATCTAAAACTCGCTATTAAACATTGGAGTTGAGGAAGTGAAAACAAACTCGTTTACACCCGTTGCGATTCTATCTATTTTCAGCAGTACGGGGGTGGTGTTGCCTGCTTTAGGAATTCCGATTATCGCTCCCACCCAACAGGATATTCAGCCAGCCCTACCGGCTCCACCCCCTCTACCACCCACCTCACCGCCAGTTCTTGAACCGCCCCCCTCACTCCCTAGTCCACCCCCCGAGTCAGAAAATGTTTTAATACCTGTACGAAAAATTATTGTTGAAGGCAGCACCATCTTTGGGCCGGCAGTATTTGATCCAATTATCAAGCCCATCGAAGGGCGGCAGGTGACCCTCGCAGAGTTACAGGGAGCCGCCGATGCCATTACAAAACTCTATCTAGAGGGGGGCTATTTGACTTCTCGCGCCGTTTTGAAGGAGCAGGTGGCACGGGATGGGGTCATCACGATTCAAGTTCTTGAAGGCCGCCTAGAGGACATTCGTATTGAAGGCAATAAAGGAATTGTCCAGCGCTATATTCGCAGCCGTATTGCCCTTGGTGCAGGCGTGCCCCTCAATTCCAATCGCCTTGAAGAGCAGTTGCGTCTGTTGCGAACAGATCCGCTTTTTGCCAATCTTTCTGCGAGTTTGCGACCCGGCACGACACCCCAGGAGAGTATTTTGGTGGTACGGGTGGTACCTGCCCGCTGGCTGAATGCTGCTTTTGGTCTGGATAACAATACGCCGCCAGCGATCGCCCCGAATCGGACCACGGCCTTTTTGGGATACAACAACCTCAGTGGGCGCGGCGATAGTGTCTATGGCTCCTACGGCATCGGTAACAATCTAGGCACGTTTGATTGGGGAGCATCCAACACCGTGGAGTTTGGCTACAGCCTCCCCCTCAATGCCATGAATGGCACACTCACCATTCGCACCCTGCAAGCGGACAGCGAAATTACCCGCCCCCCGCCCTTGCGGCCCTTAATATTCGCAGTGAATCTTCGATTTACCAAGCCAGTTTTCGCCAACCAGTGATTCGCAATATCCGCGAGGAACTGGCCTTTGGCATTGGCTTCTTGATGCAGTCCGGGCAAACCTTTGTAGCGGGAATACCAGCCCCCATTTCCGCTGGAGCTGATGCTTCTGGCTACAGTGCTTCCCGTGTGCTAGAACTCACCCAAGAATATATTCGCCGCGACCCCCAAGGGGCATGGGTCTTTCGCTCGCAGTTTAACGTTGGCCTGCCCATTTTGGGGGCAACAGAAAATCCAAGTCCGCTACCGGATGGCACCTTTTTTAGCTGGCTAGGACAGGGGCTGCGGGTACAACGCCTTTGGGCAGACAATCTCTTGATTTTACGCACCGATGTTCAACTCAGTCCCAATAGCCTGCTCCCCTTTCACCAATTTGTGATTGGTGGGCCGCTGTCGGTGCGCGGTTACTCAACCAATGCGCTCTCTGGGGATAATGGCCTGCGGTTTTCTGGAGAAGCCCGCTTCCCAGTGCTGCGGACTGCCAATCGTCGCCCGATTATTTCCCTTGGGCCGCTGTTTGATCTGGGGGTAGTCTGGAACAATAGCCGCAATCCAGCAGGTCCCGTTGCTAACGATGTCATTGCCGGTCTAGGTTTGGGGCTCTTGGTGCAACCGACGCGCAACCTCGATCTTCAGTTTCAATATGCAGCACCATTAATTGATCTGCCGGGTCAAACCCGTAGTTTGCAGTCCGATGGCATTTACTTTTCCTTGACGGTGCGTCCCTAGGGCGTATCGAGGGCGGTGCGGAGTGACTGACAAAACTCAGCAACAGCGGCAACCCCCTGATCCGGTTCTGCCAGACGTTTAACAAAGGCACTGCCGACAATGGCGGCATCGGCACCCCAATCACGTACCTGGCGGGCATGCTCTGGACTGGCAATGCCAAACCCGACACCAATGGGCTTGGGGGTGATCTGCCGTAGGGTGCGCAAGAGTTCCTGAACACGGCTGGCCATTTCTTGACGCATGCCAGTGACGCCAGTGGTGCTGACAAGGTAAATAAATCCCTGAGAAGCGGTGGCGATCGCCTGCATCCGTTCAGGGGATGTGGTGGGCGCAATCAGCAGTGTCAATTCCAAGCCCAAATTGGCTGTCTGTGCGAGAACTGGTTCTGCTTCCTCAAGGGGCAAATCAGGAATCACTAACCCCTTGATCCCGGCTTGGGCAACCGCTTTGAGAAATGAAGAGACCCCCCGATGGTAGATGGGATTGTAGTAGGTAAAGAGAATGAGCGGCGCCCTCAGTTGCTGGTGCAAGTCCGTTGTCATTTCTAAGACTGCCTCAAGGCAGGTTCCCCGCTGCAGAGCGCGGGTGGCGGCTGCCTGAATGACTGGACCATCGGCCAAGGGATCCGAATAGGGCATCCCCAGTTCAATCAGATCTGCGCCGTGGTCATCTAGGGCCTTGAGGGCAGCAACTGTAGTTTCTAAATCCGGGTCTCCGGCGGTCAAAAAGGGAATGAGGGCACAGCGCTGGCGAGCACGACATTGCTCAAAGCGTTCAGAAATTTTAGGCACAGTCACGGGCAGTTGCTCTCAAAGATGCATAATAATTGTGCCAGATTAGATACAGCCCTTCTCTAGAATATGAGATACCTATAGTGGCAGGTGGCAGTGAGGGTCATCTAAGCGTGCGTTGGTGGCGTTTTCTCCCCTTTGGCGATCGCCTACGGGCCAGCGAGGCAGTTGGCAGTCTGCAGCAGTGGACGCTGGAGGCGCGGTTGCTCCACTGGTTGACCCTGGTGTGGATTGGCCTTGGTTTGGTTGTTCTCTTTTCCGCTAGTTTTCCCGTGGGCCTAGCTGAAACAGGGAATGGGCTGTACTATTTTACGCGCCAGTTGCTGTGGCTTGCCCTTGGCTGGGCAGGGTTTCAACTGTTTCTGCGGCTGCCCTTGCGGCGATCGCTCCAGATGGCTATTCCGGGCTTTTTTGTTTTGCTACTCATCTGGGCAACGCGATTACCAGGGGTTGGGACAACGGTGATGGGCGCCACCCGCTGGATTAGTATTGGCCCCTTTCAACTCCAGCCCTCGGAGATGATGAAGCCTTTTTTAGTCCTGCAAGCTGCTTGGGTGTTTAGCTGTTGGCGGCGGCTGCACCTGAAGGCGCGCTGTTTTTGGTTAACGGCCTTTGCCCTGACGCTCTTGGGGATTTTAATTCAACCGAACCTCAGTACCACCGCCCTCTGTGGCATTACGTTGTGGCTGATTGCTCTCGGTGCAGGTTTACCTTTGACCCCCCTGTTGTTAACGGCCATGAGTGGCTTGAGCTTAGCAGTTCTCAGCATCAGCATTAATGATTACCAACGGCGGCGAGTCATGTCCTTCCTGAACCCTTGGGCGGATGCGATGGGGGATGGCTACCAGCTAGTACAGAGTCTATTGGCGGTTGCCTCAGGGGGCGTTTTGGGTACCGGGTATGGCTTTTCCCAGCAGAAGCTCTCCTACTTACCGATTCAGCACACCGACTTTATTTTTGCGGTTTATGCGGAAGAAACAGGGTTGGTGGGCTGTCTGTTGCTGTTGGCGCTATTGGTGGCCTACGGTTGGCTGGGAATGCGAGTGGTGAATCGGGCGCGGGATTCCCTGATCCAGCTCACTGCCTTGGGGGCAACGGTGATGATGCTCCTCCAAGCCCTGATTAATATCAGTGTAGCCATTGGTCTGTTGCCGACAACGGGACTGCCCTTCCCGCTCTTTAGCTACGGGGGTAGCTCCATTATGGCCAGTCTGGCGATCGCTGGCCTGTTGATTCGCTGTGCCCGTGAAGGGCAGCAGGCAGAGGTGATTGCCTTCCCTGGTGTGACAAAAGCTCACTCCAGAACTTCCAGAAGCACCCGCCGCCGTGCTGCTCCCGTGGTACCCCTGCGTCCCGAAGGAATCAATAAACCCTAGGCTGACACTTCACGGCCATCTTGACGCCACACGGCAATGACCGAAGGCCGGGGTACGACGACTTGGTCACCATAGGGCCAGCGGGTTGGTAGATCAGCAGTGGATTTTGCCCCTTCCCCCGGATGTTGAATGGCACAGAAGAAGGTTTTGTAGTCACTGCTAAACTCTGGCCCACAAACTTCACAGCCAGGCACAGCCGAGAGAAACATCTTCAGTTCGCGGCGGCCGGGGCTGAGGACATAAATGCCATCATTTTTGCCGAGGCGACTTGATGCCTCGTTGCCATCCGTAGCAATCCAGACATTGCCAGCGCGGTCAAAAGCAAAATTGTCGGGTGCGGAGATGGCAGGCACCTTAGCGTTGGTGGGTCGGCCATAAAGCACTAACTGGCGGCCTTTCTCTGGGGCGGTGGGGTCACCGCAGAGCAAGGGCAACGTCCATCGGAACTGCAAGGCAGCCGGATTATTTCCCTGCTCAACGATCTCAATTACATGGCCCATTACGTTTTCGGGGCGAGGATTGGCGCGATCGCTGTCCTTACGCTTTTCGTTGTATGTCAAGGCAAGCCAGACACTTTTAGTGACAGGATTCCACTCAAAATCTTCTGGCCGATCCATTTTTGTTGCCCCAAGGGCATCGGCTGCCCCCCGTGTATTGATAAAGCACAGCGCCGGATCCTTTTGAAAGATATCAGGCAAACTGGGATTCGGCATAATTTTGTTATCGCTGACACGGGCAATTAGGCGCCATTCACCCGTCAGATCGTCGTTAAACCGCGCAACGTAGAGGTCGCCTTCATCCAACAGGTTCAAGTTGGCGGCACGGTTGTTGGCTCGGTACTTGCCCTTGGTAATGAATTTATACGCATACTCAAAGCGTTCATCATCCCCCATGTAGACCACGACCCGTCCATCGGGGGCAATGACGGTTGTTGCAGCCTCATGGCGAAAGCGCCCTAAAGCCGTGCGTTTGATGGGCAAGCCATTGGGATTGAGGGGATCCACTTCCACGACCCAGCCAAAGCGAAAAGCCTCATTGGGTTCCTTTTCAAGGTTGAAACGGTCTTCGTAGAAGTAAAAACCATAGCGATCGGCCCGCTGACTGGGAAGGCCATAGCGCCCGTGCAAGGTCTTCACTCGCTCTGTGAGGTTGCGATCGCTCCCCCCAAAATAGCTATGAAAATTTTCCTCACAGGTCAAGACTGTACCCCAAGGGGTTTTGCCCGCTGCGCAGTTATTGAGGGTGCCGTTGACGCGCCTGCCCGTGGGATCAGCGGCCGTTTTCAGTAGGGGGTGCCCTTTGGCAGGGCCAGAAATTTCACAGGGGGTTGACCCCGTAATCCGATAGTTTTGGGGAGAGGCTTTGACATACCGCCAGCCACCATTGGCGTTTTGGCTAATCTCAACAATTGAAAGGCCATGGGCTTCCCGCTGGAGTGCTGCTTGCCATTGACTCGGGCGATCGCCCCCCCTTTCAAACATCAGTTCAGGGTTCGTGTACTCATGGTTAACCACGAGCAGATGTTTGCCGTTGGGTGTCCTCTGGTACCCCACAAAATCACAGTTGTAGCCAAAGCAGTACCGTTGCCGCCGCACATCTGCTTCCGTAACTGTTTGATGAATGCGGTTCCAGTTTAGGTTTTCGCCCCCATCGAGGGCATCCCCCCAGCGAATGACCACGCCATGATCAAAGCCCGCCGGCAAGGTGATTTTGTCGTCTGTGTTAGGGTAAATCGTTGAAAATTCTAGGGAGGTTGCAGCCGCACCGACTTTAGGTAAGGTTGCAAGGGTCAAACCGGCAGCGCCAAAGAGGGCTGTTTTCAAAACAGCACGTCGGCTTAAGGCACGGGATAATAGATCACCAAAATACTCGCCCATAGTTAGCTAAGAATTCCCTTACTTTAGGTCACCATTGCATAGGTTAAGGAAACCCGAGGGCAATGAGGTTAAGTTGAGCCTAAGAAACGGGAAAAAGTCTTAAGACAAGGCAGCGGCTAGGAGTTTTTGTGTATAGGGATGCTGCGGGCGAGCAAAGAGTTGTGCCGTAGGAGCAAGCTCGACAATTTTGCCACGATACATTACCGCAACGCGATCGCAAAAACGACGGGCGATCGCCAGATCGTGGGTGATAAAGAGATAGCTCAGTTGCAACTGTTCCTTTAACTCTTGCATCAGCGCCAGCACCTGGGCTTGAATATGGGCATCGAGCATACTCACCGGTTCATCACAGATCACCAGTTGAGGCTGGGTAATGAGGGCACGGGCGATCGCCACCCGCTGGCGTTGTCCCCCCGACAGGGCATGGGGATAGCGATGAAGGTAGGCTTCAGCCGGGGTCAATTCCACCTGCACCAACATCTCGCGCACCCGTTCCTGGGCAGCCCGTTTCCCCATCAGCCGATGAATGAGCAGTGGCTCTAGCAAATTTTGCGCCACGGTCATTTTGGGGTTCAGGCAGGCATGGGGGTCTTGGAAAATCATTTGCAGATCACGGCGGGTTTGGCGCAGCTGGGCCGCCGACAATTGAGTTAAATTGCGCCCCCAAAAGACCACTTCACCGGCATTGGCAGGAATCAGTTGCAAAATTAAGCGCGAAAGTGTACTTTTGCCACAGCCAGACTCGCCAACAAGGCCAAGGGTTTCCCCACGCCGCAGCGTTAGGTCAACGCCGTCCACCGCCCGAATCGTGGTTTGCGGTTGTAACCATCCCCCCAAGCGGTAGTGCCGCTGTAAATTCTCAACTCGCAGCAGTTCCGGAGCCGTGTCCAAGGGCGGAGGCTGTGGAGAGGTGAGTTGGGTAGCCGCAAGCAAGGATTGGGTATAGGGGTGCTGTGGCCGTTGCAGCACTCGGTGAGCCGCTCCCAGTTCCACAATCTTGCCTTGGTGCATTACCGCAAGGCGATCGCAATACTTGGCCATGAGTGCCAGATCATGGGAAATGAGTAACAGTCCCCGCTGCTCCTCTTGGCACAGGCGCGTGAGTTCCTCCAGAATTTCTGCGGCGACGGTTACATCCAGTGCCGTTGTCGGTTCATCGGCAATGATGAGGGGTGGGTTCAATAGCAAGGCAAGGGCGATCGCCACCCGTTGACGCATCCCCCCACTCAACTCATGGGGATACTGATGGAGGCGATTGGCAGGAATTTTTACTCGATCCAACACCTCAATAATGCGCTGCCGCCGTTGGGGACGGCTCCAAGCAGACCAATGACTCCGCAACAGCTCATCGCAGTGGTCATAGACGCTCATGAGAGGATTGAGGCGCGTCATCGGATCCTGAAAGACCAAGCCAATTTGCTCGCCTCGCAGCCGCCGCAACTGGGAAGCAGTTAGGCCCAAAAGAGATTGCCCCTGAAGTGCGATCTCTCCAGAAACCTGTGACCGCGGTGGCAATAACTGCAAAATGGCTTTAGCAATTGTGGATTTGCCGCAACCCGACTCCCCGACTAAGCCAAACCGCTCCCCTGCAGCTACACAAAAAGAAACACCATCCACCACAAATGTTGCAGCAGATGATGTCTCCCTTCTAGGGTAGGCGACCCGCAGTTCCCTAAGTTCTAAAAGAGTCGCCATGGACTTTTCGATCCTAGACAGGTTCGATGCGGGCGTAAAAGACCCCTTGAATTTTCACCTCATGGGGTTCGTGGGCACCCATATCATCATCGGAGAGTTGCTCACTTTCAAAGGTGCCAGCAATTTCACCGGTGCGGCCATCCACTTTCGCCACATTCAGAGAAATTTGACCCTTGGTGAGGGAGAAGCGTTTGACGTTGGCGCGAGCCAGTTCTTCTTCTTTAGCTTGGGGAAGGGCGATCGCCGAGTCATAACCAGAGGCCAAGCCCCGTCCTTTGGGATCGAGGAAGTTGGCAGTGCGGTAGGAGGGAACGTTGAATTCGCCCTTGAAATCCGTTGAAGTGGTGATGCTGGTCACGTTGGGCTGAGTGCTCGCCACCAAGTTTTTCACCGTAAACAGCAGTGGGATGCGCTCACCACCAGGCATTTGCACTGTCACTGGTTGGAAATCAATCCCATCCTCTTCCACAAACGTAAGACTGCCATCGCTGTTGACCTTGAGTTCCCCTTGAATTTGATCCAAGCTCGTGGTTTCGCGGGTCACCAGTTTTGTGGGCACAAATTCGGCCTCTTGGCGTTTGTTCTTAGGCTCTTCCTTGACCAAAAATGTCGTCGGCTGCAGGCACAGTTGGGCAATGCGATAGGTTTGGGAGCTATCAATGGGATAGGCACCACGCGCCGTATCATCCAGGGTGGGGCACTTGTTGGCCAGACCTGTACCCACAATATCGTCATAGGTTAAAGTCTGTTTTGCAGCAAAGGCGGGGGCGCTCAAGGAAAAAATCCCTAGACATACCGCCAGCAGAGTCGCCATTAAAATGCGATATTTCATGGTTAACCTCAGAAGTCAAAGCATCTCAAAGCAATCAAAGTGTGGGAGATAACCCTGCGTATAGAGTCCAGTGAAGGCAGCCATGCAACTACCTTATCAATCCATGATTATACGGAGGTTTGCGATCGCCTCAGAAAGGAAATTTTCGCGATATTTTAATCTTGCAAGAGGAAAAACCGATGAGCCACTCCTCTGCCACCGAAGCTGCCAAGTAATCAGGATCAGGAGTAAATTCATGAATGACAACGAGTTGTTTGCCGTTTTCGTTGCCGATGTTGTCAATGGTACCGAGAGCCTTGCCTCCAATCCCAACTATCGCATTGAGTCCGTCCTAGGAACTTTGCAACTGGTGGACAACCGAACTGGCCTCATTGCCATAGGCAAAAGTGAAGAGGGTCAACCACAGATCACAGTCAAGCGCTACTGCGATGCGTGGGAATCTTTGCGACAGGCATTGATCCATAGTTCATTTTTTCCGGACCTTGCCTACAACAAAGCACCACTGGTGCCCTTTACCCGTGCCCCCATTCCCAAAGACTATCAGCTCTATGATTGTGCTGCCGGTGAGATGTGGCGCTGTTGGCGACGGAGGACAGTTGATCATGTGCATATCTATACCGCGAATCACTGGCGATCGGTGGGGGAGGTTTCCTGTAGTGGCGGTGTGGTCTTTATCCTTCTTCCTGATTTGGAGAAAGGAATTGAGATAACCAGTTCTTCGCTGATGTCTTGGTTAGGCGTTCCCAATGCTTAAAACCCTAAAACTGCTTAAGAAACTACGGATTGGGGAGAGCGATCGCCCCCATGGCTCAAATGGAGCAAACAGAACCCAAAGATTCCAGAGATAATATTAAGTAACTGATGGAGTAACGACCAAGCAACGTCAACCTTGCCTGCTTGCGATCTCGCCAGCCGATTTCCCTCCGAGGCAACTATGTCAGAACCCCACCGCGACACCAACATCGGCCAAGTCCTCATGAACCGGTATCGGCTCACGGAGTTAATTGGCAAAGGCTCAATGGGGCGGGTCTATCGCGCAGAAGATAGTCTCCTTGGGGGTGTTCCCGTTGCCGTTAAATTCCTGTCCCACAGCCTGCTCAACGATCGCATGAAAACCCGCTTTGCCCAAGAAGCGCGGGCGGGTGCTCTCCTCGGCCAGAAAAGTATGCACGTGGTGCGGGTGCTCGACTACGGCATGAACAACGAGGAAATTCCCTTCTACGTCATGGAATTTTTAGAGGGAGAAAACCTCAGTGATTTGCTCCTAGAAGAACCCCTGCCTTTAAGCCGATTTCTGCGCATTGCACGGCACATGTGCCTTGGTCTTCAGGTAGCCCATGAAGGAATTATCATCGAAGGCCAAAAATGCCCGATTATTCATCGTGACATCAAACCCAGTAATGTCCTTGTGATTCAGGATGGCACGATGGGGGAACTCGCCAAGCTATTAGATTTTGGGATTGCCAAATTTTTGGGGGATGTCTCTGAAAAGGGTCAAACCTCGTCGTTTATGGGCACTTTGGCCTATTGTTCGCCAGAACAAATTGAAGGGCGGGAATTGGATCACCGCTCTGATATCTACAGTCTTGGCATCACCATGTATGAGTTACTCACAGGCAAGATGCCCATTCAGGCGGAAAGCCACTCTATCGGTAGTTGGTTTAAGGCGCACCACTTCCAAAAGCCCATTCCCTTCAATGTGGCGAGTCCGGGGCTGCATCTTCCCCCTGCCCTTGAGGAACTGATCATGGCCTGTATGGCCAAATCCCCCAGTGATCGCCCCCAAAATGTTGCGGAAATTATCAAAGTTCTCACAGCTGTTGAGGAACAGTTTGGCAGTACTCGAGTCACCCAGCCGGGGGTAGGGGTTGCCGCCAAAGTATCTCAACCCTCAGAACGCCAATCTCAACCGCCTGTTGCCCTTGCGACGGTTGAGGAAGTCTGCTGGCAAAGTGTTTGGCCTGCGGATAAACCTGTAGCGGAAATTGTCTTTCCCGTGCCCTTGTATGCCCAACGGGAATCAGCGGCGTCGCTGTGGGTGATGTTGCCTCGGTCAGAGATTGATCGGCGCATGCTTAATCTTCGCTACAACCAGTTTCTCTTCACCACCAGTCCCCACCCGATGATCCTCTGGATTACGGCTATTTATGATCCCCAGCAAGGTCCCCGCTGGTTGCCCTGTTATTTGGATATGAAGCTGCCACGCAACCAAGAACTCTGCCTTTTGCTTTCGGAAACGGGTTATTACCCGCTGCTCTTTTTCTCCCTTGAGGATCCGCAACACTGCCTCAATGTCCGCATGTTTACAATCGCAACCTTTCAGCGGCAACTCCTACGGGACTGGCTGCAAACCAGTAAAAACTTACCCAGTTCGGCCCCAGCGGTTGTGAGCCGTAATCTCCTCAAGGCAGAATTTGAAAACTATAAGCCCCAAATCCTCGCCAAGCTAGAGAACGTGAAGATGGCTACAGTCATTGATTAGGGATATCGCGATCGCTCTCTAGGGCAGCAATAGAGAAAAATATATTAAGAGTTGTTGCGCAATTGGTAAAGAATTGTTACAGTGAGGGTACAGGGTTCGATCAGGAGTCAAAACCATGGAAGATACCAAAACCATTAAAGCTGAAGACCGCAATGCATGGGTGTTTGGATTTACCCCCCAAGCTGAAATTTGGAACGGCCGCCTTGCCATGATTGGCTTTGTGGCGGCACTGCTCACAGAACTGATCACCAAACAAGGCGTGCTTCACTTCTGGGGTCTCCTCTAGACCTTCACTTTCTCCCAATTTTCAGCGGTCAAAGTGTCATTTTGAGGTCAGTAATGGCCTCTTTTTTTGGCCAATTGACGGTTTAACACCGCTTTTTCCCCCAAGCGATCACACAGGTGAAACACGAAAGACCAGATAGAGGATGGCTCTCCCTTTATGCATCCCAATGTTAAGAACGATAGCGGGAAGCTCCGCTGTCAAAGCTTGAATGATTTCGGAATTGAGAGTTTGGGAATCTAGGAGTGATTTACACGGGGAATCCCCAGACTATAGTTGCGCACACGACTATTGAGGTTGTAGCCAATTTCCCCTTGCATCAGTAAGAAGCGAATAAAGTGCTCCAAGTCTGAGCCAATCCGCCGCAAATTGTATTCCGTCAGGTCTTCCCCTGCGGCATTGGCCACCAATTCCTGAAACTTGGCTTCCACTTTCGCAAGGGCGGCTTCATTCCACTCCAATTCGTTATCGGGATCCACATTCAGCGTCAGCGTTTCGGTATCAGGATGAACTTCACCATCTACCACATGGCCGGCATAGATGTGAACGTGGCGTGTTGTGGACTTCAGTAGCATGGCTAATCCAATGACGAGTGGACAGTAGTTCGTAAACGCTTTTACTATACCAAGAATTCTTTCAAGGAAAGTTTAGAAAAACTCATGCTTTAGCCCAAGAATCAGTAATGGCACTGAGCTGGTTTCTATGCTGCTTTTGGCTAGCGATCGCTGAACATCAAAGGGGCAATCGCCCCCTCTATCAATCCAGATTTTAGGTGCCTCGCAAAATTTCCCATTTGCGGATAGGGTGGGCTGGCTGATTTTTGCATGCCGGTCGTTGCCACAGGCGCCGCCGACCACTGGCCCAAGGGGAGGGTCACTGTGGGGACGGATGTTAACCCCCTCCCCATTGGCGCGAGTAATACTGAAGGCATTAAAATGGCATTAAAATCATATCTATCATATTTACCGACAACTGTAACGGTTTCGCCCGGCTGGCGATTGATTTGGTAAAACCAACGCGGCCCCGCATCCACCATCACTTGGCCAGTGCTGTTATCGAGGATGAATGGATTACCAACGACGCTGCGAACTGTGCCGCGAAGGGTCATCCCCTGAAAGTTCGTCAAATTGTGAATCGGTGTTGCCGACGGGGCACAGGTCTCAGTTATTGGTGGAAGAACGACCCCCGTAATACCGACAAAGAGAGGACAACTAAGGCTCCATAAACGTTTTATAACCATTTTTTCCTAATTTTTCCTAAATATCTTGACTTATAACTTAGGGAACAAAAAATGATAGAAATATAATCAGAAATTATGCTTATGGGAAGTAAAAAACACACTCGTTTCTTGACCCACACAACTTTGAATTTCTATGTTTGAATTTCTATGTTGCCCTCGATGGGCATCGACAATTTGCTTGACGATCGCTAGCCCCAAACCAAATCCCCGCGGTTGTTCCTGACCTTGGCAAATGCGATAAAAGCGCTCGCACCGATGGGGAGGCACGGCTTCTGGAATACCGCTCCCCCTGTCCACGACAGAAATTTGAACATCGCGATCCGTAAATGTAGAGCAAAAGGCTGACAATTGGCCAGTTGTCCTTAGAGCCAAAAATAAAAGGTACTCAATAGATGCGTAGTTTGTTTAGCCATTTGAGAAATGTTGGTTGGATTTTGCGCCACTGTTATCAGAGATTCAAAAGCCGTTTAGAGCAGTTTCTTTATCTAAGGTGCCATGTGAATGGGCTGTTGCTGATGGAGATCATGAATACGCATTCCTCAAGGCGGGGGCGATCGCCGGTATAAAAAACTATGGTAACCATGTTGAAATTCCATTGCAATTAGACAACAAAGAGCCAAGTTCAGTTCCATGTAAGTTTAAGGTTGAGCAGAAGGGGAAGGCGTGCTTAACTTAGTTAAAGAGTTTTTAACATTTGCTCTATGCCCTTGATAACGTCACTTTTGCAACCTTTGCCTGCCGATGTTGCAGCAGAATCAGTGAACCTGGCGGAAGCGGGTCCATTGATCTTGGCCGCTGTTCTGCTGAGTCTAGTGGTGATCTACTTTGCCAGCAAAGTCGGCGGTGAAATTTGTGCCCGCATTAACTTTCCACCTGTACTGGGAGAACTGGTAGGGGGTGTGGTCGTTGGTATTTCCGTCTTGCACCTGTTGGTTTTTTCTGAAGGGGGACCAACGGAACCCTCGGTTCTGACGACCTTTATCCAACAGACGGCAGGCATTGATGGCACTGTCGCTTCAGTAGTTGCCAATACCGCCAGCGAAGTTATTTCCGTCCTCTCGGAAATTGGCGTCATGATCCTGCTCTTTGAGATTGGCCTGGAGTCGGATTTAGAGGGCCTGCTGAAGGTGGGGCCTCAGGCTGCCATCGTTGCTGTGGTGGGGGTGGTGACTCCCTTTGCCGCTGGCACCCTTGGCCTTGTGACACTGTTTCATGTGGACTTGGTCCCCGCCATCTTTGCCGGTGCGGCTCTCACGGCAACCAGTATCGGGATCACGGCCAAAGTCCTTGCGGAGATTCAACGGCTGACTTCCCCGGAAGGTCAAATTATCATTGGGGCAGCGGTTCTGGATGACATTCTTGGCATTATTGTGCTGGCAGTGGTGGCGAGTCTAGCCAAAACCGGCACAGTGGAGATCAGCAATGTGATCTATCTGATTATTAGCTCCGTCGTATTTTTGGTGGGCTCTGTGATGGTGGGGCGGCTGCTGAGTCCTTTCTTTTTGGGGATGGTCGATCGCCTGAGCACACGCGGTAACTTGCTGGTTCCCTCCTTGATCTTCGCCTTTGTCCTGGGTTATGTGGCTGTGATTCTGCAACTGGAAGCGATTCTCGGTGCGTTTACCGCTGGCTTAGTCCTTGGGGAAACAGAAAAACGACGGGAGCTAGAGGAGCAGGTTTTGCCCATTGCCGATATGTTGGTGCCGGTGTTCTTTGTCTGTGTCGGCGCACGCACCGATATTAGTGTTCTCAACCCCCTAGAATCGGCCAATCGTGCGGGTCTGATCATTGCCTCTTTCCTCGTGCTGGTGGCCATTGTTGGTAAGGTGGTCGCAGGAGCAGCGGTCTTTGGTCAGCCGGGAATTAACCGCTGGGCGATTGGCATTGGCATGGTGCCGCGAGGCGAAGTCGGACTGATTTTTGCCGCTGTCGGGTCTGCCAGTGGTGTCCTCTCGAAGGCTCTAGATGCTGGCATTATCGTGATGGTGATTGTGACCACGTTCGTTGCGCCCCCTCTGTTGCGCTTGGTCTTTAAGCCAGAGGCCACAGAGGCGTTACCGACCTCGGATATTGCAGTAGAATCTCCCCCAGAAGGATAGCAATGGAACCGATTACGGTCATTGGTGGTGGTTTAGCCGGTACAGAAGCGGCTTGGCAAATTGCCCGTGCCGGTCTGCCGGTGGTGCTGTATGAAATGCGCCCGCACGTGGCCAGTCCAGCCCACCATACGGCGGAGTTGGCAGAGTTGGTATGCAGTAATTCCTTTGGCGCCAAGGCGAGCGATCGCGCCACGGGGCTATTACACCATGAACTGCGTGCCCTTGGGTCACTGATTATTGCCACTGCCGATCGCCATCAAGTGCCTGCCGGCGGCGCCCTGGCGGTGGATCGCGCCCAGTTTAGTCGTGAGGTAACTGAAACCCTCGAAAGCCATCCCCTCGTGACAGTGCAGCGCGAAGAACTGCCCCGCCTCCCAGAAAACGGGATTGTGGTCTTGGCCACCGGCCCACTGACCAGTGAGGCCCTGAGTGCCGATCTTCAATGCTTTACCGGACTGGACTACCTGAGTTTTTTTGATGCCGCCAGCCCAATTGTGGTCGGGGAGTCCATTAACCGTGAGGTGGCCTTTTTGGCTTCCCGCTATGACCGCGGCGAAGCGGCTTATCTCAACTGTCCCTTCAGTGCTGAAGCATACCAGCGGTTTTGGCAGGCGCTTTGTGAAGCTGAACAAGCGCCCCTCAAGGACTTTGAGCGCGAGAATGCCCAATTTTTTGAGGCTTGCCTACCCGTAGAGGAATTGGCGCGGCGAGGGGTGGATACCCTGCGGTTTGGCCCTTTGAAACCTGTGGGCTTGCGGGATCCACGCACGGGGGAGCGTCCCTATGCGGTGGCACAACTGCGCCAGGAGGATCGCCATGGCCAACTGTGGAACTTGGTGGGGTTTCAAACCAATCTGCGCTGGGGGGAGCAGCAGCGGGTCTTTCGCATGATCCCCGGCTTAGAGCAGGCGGAGTTTGTGCGCATGGGGGTGATGCACCGCAATACCTTCTTAAATGCCCCGAAGTTGTTGAGGGCCAGTCTTCAGTTTCGCGATCGCCCCACCCTCTTGGCAGCGGGTCAAATTACCGGTACCGAAGGTTATACGGCGGCGGCAGCAGGGGGCTGGCTAGCGGGAACGAACGCAGCTCGCTTGGCACGGGGACTTGCACCCTTGGTATTGCCCCCAACAACGATGGCTGGTGCCCTCTTTCACTACATCAGTACTGCTGAGAGCAAAACCTTTCAGCCGATGCCCCCCAACTTTGGCATTTTGCCACCCCTAGAGCAACCAGTGCGTCAAAAGGCGTTGCGCTATGCCGCCTATCGCGATCGCGCCCTCAAAGATTTAAGCACCTGGGCAACAGCCATGTCGCTGCCCCTACAGCCTCTAGAGTTAGATGGGTGCAATCCTGCTGCCGTTGAAGCTGGAGCCTAAGATAAGCTGGGGGCAAGGTTGGCAAGCGATCGGGCCACTCAATGGCCACAATCCCGGGCTCAATTTCTTCGCCGAGCCAATAGCGTTCTGGCGCCAAGGCCGCCACTTCAGCAGGCGTCAGGCGATAGAGATCAAAGTGATAGAGGGGTACACGCCCTTCGGAATATTCCTGAATTAGGGTGAAGGTGGGGCTTTGAATGACATCTTCAATGTTCAATCCCTCCCCCAAGGCTTGCACAAACGTGGTTTTTCCTGCCCCTAGCTCTCCCGCCAACAGGAGCACTGTCCCCGGCGGCAGCCATGTCCCCCACTGGCGCCCTAAGGCTTGCAGTTCTGCCAAACTCAGGCTGAGGTTCGTCATTTAGGCTGGCACTGCTTCTAGGAGTCGCGAAAAGTAAAAGCGAGTTTTGGTCATGGCATTGCGCTCAATCCGCCAACCCAAGTTCCGCAAAATCTCCACAATAAATTCCTCACTGTGGAGATAGGCACGGGTGGCCTTGCTGGCGCCGGGGAAGAATTCACCAATCTTCTTCAGCAGCATATATTTTGGTGTTTTGGGGGCAAAGCTGAGGATCAGCCGCTCCATGGCCAAAGAACTCAAGTGGGCTAGCATCCCTGCCATTTGGTTGTCGGGATAGTGGATGAGGACGTCGAGGCAGATGACGGTATGGTATTTTCCCCGCAGGGCTTCAAGATCACTGACACTGAGGATGAGTTCATGGTGGCCATTCAACTGAACAGCGGCGCGATCGCGGGCTTCGGCCACCATTTTTTCGGAAATGTCGCTGGCATAGACCCGTGCCCCTAGCTTGGCAAGGGGAATACTTAAACTGCCGACACCGCAGCCAGCATCACAAATGAGTTGACCTTTGAGGGAGCCATCAGCGTTGAGCCATGCCAGGACGGTATCAATCGTTTGTTGGTGTCCCATGCGGATATCCGCCTGCACCTTGCTGACCTGGTCTGTGCCATAGATGCGTCGCCAGCGATCGAACCCAGTTGTGTTGAAGTAGTTTTGAACGATTGCCTTTTCGTCAGCCGTAGATTGCGTCATAAGTTCCCGATGAATCGTCATTGCCCCAATTATTGTGGCATAGGGGCTGTGGTTTGCAGTGCCAATCGGGTACTCACCAGCCCCAAAATGACGCCAATGATGATCAGGAACACACCTAAGCCCGCTGACCATTCAAGGGAAACTTTGCTGGCAAGGGCGCGAAAGCTGGTCTGTTGGGCTAGCCACTGCTGAAGCTGTTGACTACTTCCCCAACCAGCCATCCACGCCAAGGCACCGCCACCGCCACCTAGACTAGCCGCTTGAATAAATAGGGGCGTATAAATCCAAGTTTGGGTGGCACCCACGAGGGTCATGATCTCAATTTCGGGTTGGCGCACAAGAATAATCAGCCGCAAAATCGCGCTCACCAGAGCAACTACCGTTAAACTCAGTAGCAGCACCAAAATGAACGTGACGCCCCGCACCACCCGCTGCATACTTTGCAGGCCCGTTAGAGCGCGCTCAAGGTACTGCACAGACTCAATGCCTTCCTTTTGGGCAATTTGGTTAGCCAAGGGAGCCACCTGTTCGAGGCTCTGGGCGCGGATCTTGATTTCATCGCTGAGGGGATTGGTGTCAAAGAGGTCTAAACCGCCCTGTTCACTTTTAAGGCCTAAATCAGCTTGCAATTCTGCCCAAGCGCGATCGCGATCAATCCAATTCAAATCGGCTACCGCCGGTAATGCCGCCAACTGTTCCTTGAGGCTGGCTACTTTGGCTGCGGGAAGTTCAGGCGACACATAGGCAGTAATTTCTAAGCGATTGCCAAGGGACTCGACACTGGCGCCGAGGAGGTGGGACACTTGCCAGCCCCAACCAAAATAAACAGCGTCACAGCAACAGCAATCACAGCGGCGCCATTGAGCCAACCGCCGCGCCAGAGACTGCGGCGTACTTCCGAAAGCAAAAAGTCAAGGGTGGGTAAGGAACTCAAGTTTGCCATGGTGCAAATGGAGAATCCGATGGGGAACTAGGCGGGTCAAGGCTAAATCATGGGTAGTAAAGAGGACTGTTAACCCATGTTGATGCAGACGATGGAGCAGAGCAAGAATTTGCTGGCTGGTCTGGGGATCCAGATTACCGGTAGGTTCATCCGCTAGTAATAGCTCAGGACCACCGACAATGGCACGGGCAATGCTCACCCGCTGCTGCTCTCCCCCCGATAAAGATTGGGGATTGGCATTGGCTTTGTGGCTCAGTCCCACCAGTTTGAGCGCCGTTTGCACCCGCTGTTGAATTTCTGCTTTGGGAATACCGCGCACCAGCAGGGCAAAAGCCACATTTTCTGCAACTGAGCGATCGCCCAAGAGCTTAAAGTCCTGAAAAATGACCCCCAAGCGCCGCCGCAACTGTGCCATTCGCCGATCCTGCTGGGGATTGACCTCCTCGCCAAAGAGGCGAACGATGCCGTGATCGGGTCGCAGTTGACCGCAGAGGAGTTTTAAGAGGGTGGATTTACCCGACCCCGAGGCACCCGTCAGAAAATAAAAGTCTCCCCGTCGCAGCTGCCAACTGACGCGATGTAAGCAGGGCAACGCACCACCAAAGGACTTCGTGACTTGGTACAGTTCTGCAATGATGGCCCCCCTAGAGGTTGGTTCGTAGGGGGATACCACGGGGGTCACTGCTGTCATCGGGATGAGAAACGCTGTCGCCCATGCAAACGACTCAGGAGTGCTTTCCATGCAAATTGGGGTAGCGCCAGCATGCGCCGCCAACGCCAGGGTTCTTGGTAAAGACGGTAGAGCCACTCCAAATGGAGTTTTTGCATCAGTTTGGGTGCCCGCCTTTTAACCCCTGCCCAGACATCAAAACTACCGCCAACACCGACCCAAATCGCTTGGGGACAAATATGGCGGTGGCGATCGATCCAATATTCCTGACGCGGTACACCCAAAGCAACAAGGATAATATGGGGTTGGGTTTCTTTCAGCTTTTCAATGAGGGCAGCTTCCATATCCGCATCGTGGTAGCCCGACTGCACGCCAACAATCTTTAAGTTCGGCAGCTCTCGATGCCAGCGCTCAGCCACTTTTTCTGCTACCCCCGGTGCTGCCCCATAAAAGAAGACCCGTTTCGGCTGCGGAGAGTCATTGGCCAATCGCAGTAGGGCTTCGGCAAATTCAATCCCCGGTAGACGGCGCACAGAGAGGCCATGTAACCTCAGGTAGAGAATGACCCCCGACCCATCGGGAATCACCAAATCAGCACGGTGTAAAACGTCAGCAAACTCTGGTGTGCGCTCCGCCAGTATCACCATCTCTGAATTGAGCGTGATCACGTGTTGGCCATGACCATCTCGCTGTTGCATCAGCAACCACTCAGGGGCATTGTCCACCAAATGGAGGGGAAATCCCAAAACTGAGACTTTTGCCGGAATGGTCGGCATTACAAGGGGGTAACCCATAGGAAAGTTGAGCACAAGAGACACCCAGTATCTTACAGCCCTTCTCACAGCAGGTGAACACTCTGAGCAAAAGAGCGTGATAGACAGGAGAAGGCTGCCGTTGTGGACCCCTATCCTCTGGAAAAGGGCTATATCGCATATACAGGCTCACCGCCACGGGATATGCTTTGTTGAAATCCACGAAACCTGTTTGCTAGATTAGAGTCGTTATTAAGATTCGTAAACCTGGCTCTTATCGTGCCATTGAGCTACCTCACGAATCTGCCTTAATGACTTCCCTTCGGAGTTGAGTTTTATGACGATCGCGATTGGACGAGCGCCAGCAGAACGGGGATGGTTTGACATCCTCGACGACTGGCTCAAACGGGACAGATTTGTCTTTGTCGGCTGGTCAGGCATCCTGCTTTTCCCCTGCGCCTACCTGGCGTTGGGGGGCTGGCTGACCGGTACCACCTTTGTTACCTCCTGGTACACCCATGGCCTGGCCTCCAGCTACCTGGAAGGGTGCAACTTCCTGACCGTTGCCGTTTCCACCCCCGCCAACAGCATGGGGCACTCCCTGCTCCTGCTGTGGGGCCCTGAAGCCCAAGGGGACTTCACCCGCTGGTGCCAACTGGGCGGTCTGTGGACCTTTATTGCCCTGCACGGCGCCTTTGGTCTGATTGGGTTCATGCTGCGGCAGTTTGAAATTGCCCGCCTGGTGGGCATCCGTCCCTACAACGCCATTGCCTTCAGTGCCCCCATTGCCGTCTTTGTCAGCGTCTTCTTGATCTATCCTTTGGGGCAATCCAGCTGGTTCTTTGCCCCCAGCTTTGGGGTTGCCGCCATCTTCCGTTTCCTGCTATTTTTCCAAGGATTCCACAACTGGACCTTGAACCCCTTCCACATGATGGGGGTAGCCGGTGTGCTGGGGGGTGCCCTGTTGTGTGCCATCCACGGCGCCACAGTGGAAAATACCCTCTTCCAAGATGGGGAGAGTGCCAGCACCTTCCGAGCCTTTAGCCCGACACAGGCGGAAGAGACCTACTCGATGGTGACGGCAAACCGGTTCTGGAGCCAAATTTTTGGCATTGCCTTCTCGAACAAGCGCTGGTTGCACTTTTTCATGTTGTTTGTGCCGGTGACGGGGCTGTGGATGAGTGCGATTGGCGTGGTGGGTCTAGCGTTGAACCTGCGGTCCTATGACTTCATTTCGCAGGAGATTCGGGCCGCGGAAGACCCTGAGTTTGAGACGTTCTACACGAAGAACCTGCTGTTGAACGAGGGCATCCGTGCTTGGATGGCGCCCCAAGACCAACCCCATGAAAACTTTGTCTTCCCAGAAGAGGTACTCCCCCGTGGTAACGCTTTGTAGGGCGTAAGCAATCCTAGCCTTGAGTGTCCCTCCCCACTGGGGAGGGATTTTTTATGTCAAGGGAATAGGGGAAGTTCGTTAATAGACTTCCCCTGTTGATCTTTGGCAGAAAGGAGGGGTTCACCGTCAATTGGCCAGGTAATGCCAATGGTGGGGTCATTCCACAGCAGCGTATATTCATCCCCGGCATTGTAGTAGTCGGTGGTTTTGTAGAGGACTTGTGCCTTTGGGGATTTTACCCAGAAGCCATGGGCAAAGCCAGGGGGAATCCACAATTGCTGGAAGTTTTCGGCCCTCAGCCATGTTCCCACCCATTGCCCCCAGGTGGGTGAAGAGCGCCGCAAATCAACGGCCACGTCAAAAATTTCCCCCTCGATGACCCGAACGAGTTTGCCCTGGGGGTGTTGGTGCTGGTAGTGGAGTCCTCGCAAAACGCCCTGCCGAGAGGCGGAATGATTGTCTTGAACAAAGTTTACCGCCAAGCCTGTGGCCGCCATAAAGGCTCGTTGATTAAAACTTTCCAGGAAAAAGCCGCGTTGATCCCGAAAGACAGGGAGTTCCAAAAGCAGAACGTCAGCGATCGCCAGCGGTTGTACCTTGACCATGGATTCCTCCTGTCACTTCTGCCCAAACTTGCAAGAGATATTGGCCGTAGCTACTTTTGCGCAGGGATTGTGCCAGTTCATAAAGTTGCGCCGGTGTAATGTAGCCCTGATGTAGGGCAATTTCTTCTAAGCAAGCAACTTTCACCCCCTGTCGTTCCTCTAGGGTGCGAATAAAGCTACTGGCCTGTTGCAGCAGATCATAGGTACCGGTATCGAGCCACGCATAGCCGCGTCCGAGTAATTCCACCTGCAGTTGTTCCTTTTCTAGGTAAAGGCGGTTGAGGTCAGTAATTTCCAGTTCTCCCCGCGCTGAAGGTTGCAGCTGAGCTGCCAAATCGCACACCTGCTGGTCATAAAAATATATCCCCGGCACGGCATAGTTGGACTTGGGCACTGCTGGCTTTTCCTCGATACCGAGAACGCGACCGCTGGCATCAAATTCAATCACCCCGTACTGTTGCGGGTTGGCCACCCGGTAGCCAAAGATCAGGGCGCCTTTGGTGAGTTGAGCCGCTCGGCGCAACTTCTCTGAAAGATCATGGCCGTAGAGAAGATTATCCCCAAGGGTCAGGCACACAGGTTCCCCCTGCAAAAATTCGCGCCCCAAAATAAACGCTTCCGCTAAGCCATTGGGCTGCGGCTGCACACAATAGCTGAACGATAGCCCCCATTGCTGACCGCTGCCAAGCAGTTTCTCAAAAAGAGAGAGGTGCTCTGGGGTGGAAATAATGAGAATCTCCCGAATTCCCGCCAGCATCAAGATGGAGAGGGGATAATAAATCATCGGCTTATCGTAGATGGGCATCAGTTGTTTACTGACCACCCGGGTTAGGGGATACAGACGCGTACCTGAGCCGCCAGCGAGAATAATTCCTTTCATGGGCAATGAGCGAGAACGCTGCCGTAGTGAGTGACCAGCCAAGCCCGGTAATCAGCAGTGCGGGCGGCTTCCACCCAATCTTGGTGGGCAAGATACCACTGTACGGTTTTTTCTAGGCCACTCCTAAAGGTTTCTTGGGGCTGCCACCCCAGTTCCCGCTGAATTTTAGTGGCATCAATAGCGTAGCGGCGATCGTGACCGGGGCGATCGCTCACAAAGGTAATCAAACTGCGGTAATTTAAGCCAGACCGGGGTACCAGGGTTTGCAGCAGATCACAGAGGGTTTGCACAACCTCAAGGTTAGGCTTTTCACAATTGCCGCCAATGTTGTAGGTTTGGCCCACCTGTCCCTTTTGCCAAACGGTATAGACCGCACGGCAGTGATCCTCAACGTAGAGCCAATCGCGCACATTTTGTCCGTCGCCGTAAAGGGGCAGGGGGTGCCCCCCTAAGGCTTGGCAGATCACTAGGGGGATTAGTTTTTCTGGAAATTGGTAGGGACCGTAGTTGTTGGAGCAGTTAGTGGTGAGGGTGGGTAGCCCGTAGGTGTGGTGGTAGGCACGCACCAGATGATCAGAGGCGGCCTTTGAAGCAGCATAGGGGCTGTTGGGGGCATAGGGGGTGTCTTCTCGGAAAGGCGGATCTTCGGGGCCAAGAGTGCCATAGACTTCATCGGTGGAAATGTGAATGAAGCGAAAGGCCTCCTGGGCCCCGGAGGGGAGCTGTTGCCAGTAGGTTTTAACTTCTTCTAGGAGATTAGCTGTGCCCACAATATTGGTTTGGATAAAGTCGCGCGGACTATTGATGGAGCGATCGACATGGCTCTCAGCCGCAAAGTGAATGACAGCGGCGGGCTGGAAGGTTTGCAACAGGTCCCGGACAAGGGGGCGATCGCCCACATCTCCCCTCACAAATTGATAATTGGGCAGTTGCTCCAGCATGGCTAGGGTACCGGGGTGACAGGCATAGGTCACTTTATCAAGGTTGAGCACCGCCCCCCAGCCCTCCGTGAGGGCAAGCCGCACAAAGTTGGCGCCAATAAACCCGCCGCCACCTGTTACCAAAATCTTGATCATGGGCACTAACACCACCAGATTTTGGCTTGCATCATACCAAGACGAGACACCTGTTCAAAAAAAGAGGTTTACTAGAAATGAAGCTCCATATTTACTTAGGCGGATAACCATGGACAAATTTATGGCGGCAGCGATCGCTGAGGCAGAGCAAGGACTCAAAGAAGGTGGCATTCCCATTGGTTCCGTCTTGGTGCGCAATGGCCAAATCATTGGTCGTGGTCACAACCAGCGGGTACAGCGGGGCAGCCCAATTCTACATGCGGAGATTGATTGTCTGGCCAATGCCGGTCGCATCAGTTGCTATGACGATACGGTGCTCTACTCAACCCTGATGCCCTGCTATCTCTGTGCTGGTGCTGTGGTGCAGTTTGGCATCAAAAAGGTGATTGCTGGTGAATCCCAGACCTTTGCGGGAGCACGGGAGTTTATGGAAGCCCACGGCGTTGAGGTGATTGACCTGAACTTGGAGCGATGCCAGCAGCTAATGCGTGACTTTATTGCCCAGTATCCCCAGCTCTGGTTTGAGGACATTGGCAAACTCACTGCCAAAGAAGCCTAGCAAAATTTAGGAGACAGGAATACGCGGCAAGCGGTTCTTGAAGCCACAGAGAATTTCCCAAGTAATTGTGCCGAGGGCTTCCGCCCAAGTTTCCACCGTCAGGCAGTCGCCGCCATCTTCCCCAAGGAGGGTTACCACATCCCCCTCCTGGAGCCCATCAATGTCACTCACATCAATCATCAGTTGATCCATCGTAATTGCCCCCACTTGGCGCACCCGTTTTCCCTGGACGAGGACTTCGAGCTTGTTGGAAAGAAGACGCGGCACCCCATCGGCATAGCCAATGCCAACAACGGCAATTTTCATCGGCTGAGGGGCAATGAATTGATGACCGTAGCTAACGCCTGTACCAGCGGGAATCTCTTTCAAGAGGGTAATGCGCGATCGCACCTGCATGACGGGTCGCAGGGGCACTACATCCCGTAAATGGGACGCAGGATACACGCCGTAAAGGCTCAAACCAATGCGCACCATGTCGTAGTGGCTACTGCGGTTGGCCAATGTTGCTGCCGAATTGGCCATGTGACGGCGCACAGCACCTAAACCCAGGGCAGAAATTTGTTCCCATACCTGTTCAAAGTAGGCCTGCTGCTGCCGCATCAAACTGGCATCTGGATCATCGGCACTGGCAAAGTGGGAGTAAATCCCCTGAATGCGCAGGTGAGGTAGCCGCTGCACAAACTGCACAAAACCCACCGCATCCTGCCAGGGACAGCCCAAGCGAGACATACCCGTATCAATCATCAAATGGACATCAAGGGGTTCGCGCAGGCGATCGGCGTAGTCGGAGAAAATCAGGGCTTGCTTAGGTGTAGAGAGGGTAGGCTGCAGCTGCCACTCGGCCATCATCTGCACCTGGACGGGCAAATTGACGGATCCCAAGACCAAAATAGGCGCTGTAATCCCTGCCTGCCGTAGAGCAATCCCTTCCGGAATCGTTGCCACCCCTAGCCAAGTCGCACCGTGGGCTAAAACCGTCTGTGCTACAGTGAGTGCGCCATGACCATAGGCATCTGCCTTCACCACGGCTAAAAGTTCCGTTGTAGGTGCTAGCCACTGGCGCAAGCTGCGCGTATTAGCCGCCAAGGCTGCCAAATCAATTTCAATCCATGCGCGCTCACACTCATGGGAACTGGTGAGCTGTTCCTGACTGAGCATTGTTGTTCCTATCCTCACACCATAATTCCCCAGTAGGGGGTGACGAACCCTACAGCCACTGACAGTCTGTGATTCAATGTATATCACTCTATGTTCAGTCCTAGGGTCAACATTCGGTTCTTGGCAAAACCTGCTAGAGTGGCACTACAGCCCTTGCCAAGATATACAGTCCATCTAGGGGAGGCCTTTCTTCCCCAGAAGGGGGCTGGTGGTTTTGAGCGGGTTTCATTTCCGTAAAAAGGGCGGTAGATTGACTGTGGTTGCCCTCTTTCTGCACGGGGCAACGCCATTTTTGTTGGTGTGAGGTCGAGGTTCGAGTGGACAACTGGCACAAGATATCCCTAGGGCTCAATCCTCTGGGAGCAATTGGTGTGTTTGACAGTGGGGTGGGGGGCTTAACGGTTTTACAGGCACTCCAAAGCCTTTTACCCCAAGAATCCTTTCTCTACTTTGGGGATACGGCACGGTTGCCCTATGGGACTCGCCGCCGCAGTGAAATCCTCCAATATGTGCGGGAGATTCTAACGTGGATGCATTCCCAGGGGGTCAAGATGGCAGTGATGGCCTGCAATACCAGTTCAGCCCTTGCCTTGACACAAGTGCGCAGTGAGTTTTCCTTTCCGATCCTGGGTTTGATTGTCCCCGCTGCCAAAATGGCGGTCACGCTGGGAAAGCGTATTGGTGTTATTGCCACTCCCGCAACCGTTAAAAGTGGTGCCTATGCACGGGCACTTCAGGAACTCTCCCCCACCGTGGCGATCGCCCAAGTGGCTTGTCCTGAGTTTGTCCCCCTGGTGGAAAGCAATTGCCTAGAGGGCGATCGCGTCCATCGCATTGTTCGTCAAACCCTAAGCCCTCTAGTGGAATTTGACCCCGATACCCTCATTTATGGTTGCACCCATTACCCCCACCTACGTCATGTGATTGAGCAGTATTTGCCCACAACGGTTCATCACCTTGATCCTGCCCATGCAGTTGCCCGTGCCGCCGTGGGCAAACTAGAGGCCATGAATTTGGCGACTCCCTGCCCCCAAGGCCAAGTGCAATTTTATGTCAGTGGGATACCCGAACAATTTGCCCAGTTAGCGAGTCAGTGGCTGGGATACTACCCAAGGGTAGAACATTTGCCCTTAAGTGTCTTAAGCCAATGCCACCCGCCCTTAGAGATAACCGTACCGCCACCGGCGGCCTCCGCGGTTGTTGCCAGCTAGGTGCCCTTGGGAATTTTGGCAGAATAGAACTGTGCCATCTGGCCGTGTTGTCTATTCACCCCCCTTGGAGGATTCCCGTGAGTAGTACTAGTAATTTTCAAGAGGCGATTCGCGAAGCGCGCAGTAGCACGGTTGTCGGTCCTAATGTTATTCGCAATGCCCTACCCTTTTTGGGTGGGGGTCTCATCCTCACCGCCATCGGCAGCTGGGGCGGTCTTGGGGTTCTCAGTGCCGCCCCCCAACTGTTCATGGCCACATTCATTGGGGCAATTATTGCTGAGCTGGTGCTCTTTTTTGTGGCGCAGGGAGCGGCTCGCAAAGGGAATAATGGGCTGGCACTGCCCCTGTTGGCCACCTACAGCCTCCTGTCGGGCTATACCCTTTCTGGTTTGATTGCGGTTGCCCTCAGTACAGTGGGCATTATGGGCATTATCATTGCCGCTGCGGGCTGTGGCATCACGTTTATGGCCGCTAGCCCTATTGGCTCGAATCTGTCGGAGCGCGATGGCTTTGCCCTTGCCAAAACGGTACAACTAGGGCTCATTGCCCTGCTGGTGGTGCTGCTTCTCCAGTTCGTCTTCAGCTTCTTTGGTGTCTTTACGCCTACGTTTCTGGAAATTGCGATTTCCGGCATCGGCGTGGTGCTCTTTGTGGGGGCTGCGGTGGTGGACTTCTTTGTGCTGCCCCGCACCTACCGCGACGATCAGTATCTCTCTGCTGCCCTTTCGATGTACTTGACCTACATCAACCTGTTTATCTTTATCCTGCGGTTACTGATTGCCCTCAATCGCAGTCGCTAGAAGCGCAGGTGACACTGGGCATGATCCCGTAGCAGATGGTCACAGAGAACCAGAGCCACCATTGCTTCAACCATCGGCACCGCCCGCGGGAGCACACAGGGATCATGCCGCCCTTTTGCGGCTAAAATTGTCTCTTCACCCGCTTGGTTCACGGTCTTCTGCGCTTGACCAATGGTTGCCGTGGGCTTAAAGGCTACCCGTAAAATAATGTTTTCACCATTGGAGATGCCCCCCTGAACCCCCCCGGAGCGATTGGTACGGGTCCGAATTCGCCCCTGTTCATCGGTGTAGAACTCATCGTTGTGCTCTTGACCCGTGAGCAGGGTACCGGCAAAGCCAGAGCCAATCTCAAAGCCCTTACTGGCAGGCAGGGACATCACCCCCTTGGCTAGATCCGCTTCCAGTTTGTCAAAAACCGGTGAGCCCAAGCCCACAGGGACATTGCGAACCACACACTCAATGACACCGCCAATGGAGTTCGCCTGCCGCCGTACTTCGTCCACCAGGGCAATCATTTTTTCGGCGGTGGCGGCATCGGGACAGCGCATGATGTTGGCCTCAACGGCAGCGGCGGCAACGGTATCGGGATCCACAACCGCCTCAATATCCTTAACCCGCTTGACGTAGGCAATAATTTCCGTACCCGCCACCTGGGTAAGAATTTTGCGGGCGATCGCCCCCCCTGCAACCCGCCCAATGGTTTCCCGGGCCGAGGAACGCCCACCCCCTTGCCAGTTGCGAATACCGTACTTGGCGTCATAGGTGGCATCCGCATGGGAGGGGCGATAGACCTGCGCCATTTCCGCATAATCTTCAGGGCGAGTATCCCTGTTGCGCACCAGAATGGCAATGGGGGTGCCCAGGGTTTTGCCCTCAAAGACGCCGGAGAGAATTTCACAGCGATCGCGCTCTTGGCGAGGGGTCGTGAGACGACTTTGACCGGGGCGGCGGCGATCCAGTTCCTTTTGAATATCGACTTCCGAGAGTTCTAGCCGGGGAGGGCAGCCATCCACGACAACCCCCACCCCACCCCCGTGGGATTCGCCAAAGGTGGTGACGCGAAATAGATGCCCAAAGGTATTGCCCATACTGCTGTTCAACCCTACGATCTGCTTACCCGAAAGGCCATACCACAGCCACAGGTTTGACTGGCATTGGGATTGTGGAAGCGAAAGGCGCCCCCCATTAAGTCTTCAATGTAATCTACCCGCAAACCCCGCAATACCTCCGCCGCTTCAGCCGCGATCGCGATCGTCCAGCCCTGGGACTGGGTAAGCAAATCCGTCGGTTTAGGTTCAGCCACAAGAGCCAGATCATAGCGCCAGTCACCGCACTCACTGGGTTGTACCTGAATCCGCAGAATGGCTGCCAGGCCTCGACTAACGCCGTGGGCTTGGAGACGTTCCAACTCTTGAATAGCTGCGGGGGTCAATTCCACCATCTTGCACAAAACTAGGGGGAACCCTCAGTATATCGTGGTTTGAGGAGGTTGGTTAGAGCCGTCTTGGCGTTGGGGTAGTCAAATTGAAAGCCCACAGCCAGCGTCCGCTCCGGCAAGACCCGCTGCCCCTTGAGCACCACATCAGCCCCTTCCCCAAGCAGCAGTTGCAGCACTGGGGGGGGCACAGGCAACCATGCGGGGCGTTGCATCACCTCTGCTAATACACGGCAAAAGTCTACCATTCTCAGTGGCTCCGGGGCAGTGGCATTGTAAACCCCCTGCATTCCCCCGTGATCCACAGCAGTCAGAATAAGGCGCACTAAGTCCTGCTGATGAATCCAGGAAAACCACTGCTGACCAGACCCCAGAGGCCCTCCCAGATACCACTGAAAGGGCAATAGAAGCTTGGCCAGTGCTCCCTGCTCCCCAAGGACAATGCCAAAACGGAGAATCACTAACCGCACGCCTAAATCCGTGACCCCTTGGGCAGCGGCTTCCCAGTCCACACAGACCTTGGCTAGAAAATCATTTCCCGCAGCATGGGTTTCAACAAAGGTTTCTGTATCACTGGTGCCGTAGTAGCCAATGGCAGAGGTGGAGACCAACACCCGCGGTCGCTGTTGACATTGGGCGATCGCCTGTACTAACTGCTGCGTCCCTACCACGCGACTGTCGTAGATCTCCTGCTTGCGCTGAGCTGTCCAGCGGCCATTGGCAAGGGGTTCACCTGCCAAGTTAATGACTGCATCCGCCCCCTCAAGGGCAGAGAACCAATCCCCGGCGGCCTTGGGGGTGTAGCCCACCAGTTCCACACGGGGCATGCCAGCAAATTGCTTGGCGGCTTTCCCAGGGGAGCGTACTAGGGCAACTACTTGATCGCCGCGATCGCCGAGGGCTTTGATGACCTGCTGCCCCACAAATCCAGTAGCGCCGGTTACAACGACTCTCATAAATGCCTATCCATGGGTTGCGCTGGCGGTTTTTGCCTCAAGGGCTGCCACTACCGGTTGCCACTCTGGGCCGTAGCGCTGCCGTAGGGCTTGCCAAGCGGCCACTTGGCCTTCAGCATACTCGCCGGGTTTGCCCCACTGCAAAAAGGCACTGAGGACAGATTTTTCATTGCTATCGAGAAAGCGAATGGCATAGGTGGGAAAATTCCCCCGTTTGGCTTGCCCCTCCTCAAAGCGGATTTTGGCCACCTGATCCATATTCAGGTGAAACTCAAAGTCCTCGGTGTGCATATTGGCATAGCGCCCCTTGGGCAGTTCGGCATAGAAGATCTTGGTGAGGGGCGATCGCACCTCCAAAACCGCAACATCATTGGTGACGACAAGGCGCAGTAGCCCCAGTTGCTCGCAATCCCTGAGGAATTGCTGGAAGGAGGGAGAAGAATTGGACATTGTTGGTGCATCAGCTATGAACGCTTCTTCCACTGTGACGCACAGGGGATGCCGATGCAAGCCTACCGAGTGAGCTCTCTATTTTGCCTGAGCCAAGTGCAGCACAACTCCCAGACCCGCCCCCATATCCTCTGGAGTGACCTTACCATCGTGGTTGGCATCGAGGGCATCAAAGACTGCATCGGTGCCGAGCCACTCTTCGCGGGTAATAATGCCATCGCCGTCAAGATCATAAACATGGAAGAGTTCTTCAGCAGCATGGGTGAGGGTTGCTTCCCCCTCGATACGGGCCAGGTGCCGGCTCAGGAGATCTTCAAGGGTTTCCAGAGCTTTGGTAAAGCCTTTAATCCCTTCTTCGAGTTTTTCACTGGCCATCTCATCAGCCGCGTGCATCTTGCGGAAGGTGGCCTCATCCATGGGAACTTTTTCAATGTCGAGGGTGGCAGCGATCGCCGGATCCAGCTTGCGCTTTAGCTCGCCCCTCGTGTTTTGCAGCTCTTGCAGCAGGGCCGGTGAAATCGTCAACAGATCACAACCTGCCAGTTCAATAATTTCGCCAATGTTGCGGAAGCTGGCCCCCATCACTTCCGTGGGATAGCCAAATTTCTTGTAGTAGTTGTAGATTTTGGTGACGGAGATCACCCCCGGATCCTCAGGCCCCGGATACTCAGCACGGCCCGTTTTTTTCTTGTACCAGTCGAGAATGCGACCCACAAAGGGGGAAATCAGTGTCACACCCGCCTCAGCGCAGGCGATCGCCTGATGGAAGCCAAACAGCAGTGTTAAATTGCAGTGAATGCCCTCTTTCTCGAGAATTTCAGCAGCGCGGATACCTTCCCAGGTGGAGGCAATTTTAATCAGCACGCGATCGCGCCCCACGCCGGCGGCTTCGTATTGGCCAATCAACTCCCGCGCCTTTTGTACTGTCGCTGCCGTATCGTAGGAGAGCCGCGCATCCACTTCCGTTGAGACCCGACCGGGGATAATCTGCAAAATTTTCAAGCCAAAGGCCACCGCCAAGCGATCCACAGCAAGGGAGACAATCTCGCGGGGAGTGGCACCAGACCCCAAATCCGCTTTGGCTTGGCGCAGGGTTTCATCCACGATGGGCTGGTACTCCTTCATTTGGGCAGCAGCAGTAATCAACGAGGGATTCGTGGTGGCATCGCGGGGGGTAAATTTTTGGATGGCGAGGATGTCTCCCGTATCAGCGACCACCACGGTCATTTGTCGCAACTGTTCCAGCAAGTTCATGAGACAGGTCTCCCAAACGTGTCCCTTTCATTATGGTTCGCCCACCCAAGGGTAGGGGAAAGCGCCGTAACAAAGCGCAATATGTCATCTTTAGGCTCCCTAGGGGGCTCTAGGTGCAATCGCTGAGGGACCAACCTTGTGCCTCCACCCGCGATCGCCAATGCTGCCAGTGCTGCTGAAGTTCCTGACCCGTTTCGGGAGTATTGAGGTGATTGCGCCAAAGAATCAGGGCATCTTCTGGGGGGTTGTCGTAGTAGTGGGGACGCCGTCCAACCAGCTCAAAGCCAAAGTGCTGATAGAGGCGTTGGGCCGCTTCATTGCTAGCCCGTACTTCCAAAGTTGCCCACTGGCGATCGCCCCCCTGGTGCCCCAGTTGCAAGAGCCGACACAGGAGTAAGCCCGCCAAACCCTGTCGCCGGCACTGCGGATGCACCATCAACAGCACCAGGTGCAATTCATCGGCAATTCCCCAGCTCACACCACAGCCCCACACCTGATCAAGGGTGGCCACCACCAGCAGCGTATGGTGGGAATTTTCCAATTCACGGGCATAGCCTTGGTGCGACCAAAAGCCCCCCAGACACACCTGATCCAGTTGAACAATGCTATCTAAATCCTTAATCGTTGGGCGTCGTAATTCTAATTGCCCCATGGCCGTTGCCTGGAAGGGAGAGTGCTATCATGCAGAGGAAATGGTACCGTGTCGTAGCGCTATGGCAGAAGAAACGCCCACGCAAGCTCCAAAGAAAGAAAAGCCTCCCGCCATTGAGGATAAACCCTTTGCTGAGTTTATTCACGAGGCTTTTTTACCTGCTCTTAAGAACGCCCTCAGCGCCAAGGTGGGGGATGTGACCCTGCGTCTAGAGGACAATACCGTGATTGGTGAGTGGAGCAAGGGAATGTATCAGTTTCGCCTCTACTTCCTAGAGGGGAATATCCAAGGACCGAAGGCCTTTGTCTGTAGCAGCGGCGGCATTGCCCCCAGCACCATTGAACCCTTTTTGGGGGATGAGCGCAAAGTGACACTGGATCTCCTGGTCTTTGGGGTCATGCAGCGCCTGAATGGCCAAAAGTGGCTGGGAGGAAATTAGGCGGTGGCAACTGCTGTGCGCGTGGGCGATCGCGCCCCTGACTTTGAACTCACGGCCGCCGATGGCCGCAGGCTGAAGCTCTCCGACTTTCGTGGCAAAAAGAACGTTGTCCTCTACTTTTACCCAGCTTCAGAAACCCCCGGCTGCACCATTCAAGCCTGTGCCTTTCGCGATGCCTACAGCATCTTTCAAGAACTGGGTGCCGAAGTAATTGGCATTAGTGGCGATTCTGTGGCCCGACAGCAGGACTTCCAGAAAAATCACCAGCTCCCCTTTCTTGTCCTTAGTGATCCCGACAACAAGGTTCGCCAGCAGTATGGTGCCTCTTCTCTATTTGGCCTCTTTCCCGGCCGGGTCACCTATGTCATTGACAAGGAGGGCGTGGTGCGCTACGTTTTTGACTCCATGCTCAACTTCAAAGCCCACGTGGACGAGGCGCTCAAGATTTTGCGCCAGTTGTGAAAAAAAGGAGCGATCGCCATCACCACCCCAGCGTAACTGAGTTCACTGCCCAGGCCTACTCCCTAGGGCTACGCTAGAGCCATGATTCTTAGGAGTTTGGCCATGCGTTCCTGCCTTGCCCTTGTGCCTGCGGTGACCTTCTTTTTATTGCCCCTTAGTTTTCTCAGCCTTGCCCAGGGAACACCCCCTGTGGTTAACCAACATTCCAGTCTTGTGGCGCGGCTGCGGGCGAATTTGCCAAACCGTGGTGTTCCTGGCAGTCGCTTTGGTGGAGCAACCCGTGGTGCCTGTGTCACTGGTAATGAACGTTTAACCGCCCTGCTTCCCGATACTCATTTTGGCCAAACCGCTGTGGCTGCCCCCACTCTCTTTGTTTTTGTGCCTAAGAGCAAAGCCACCCAAGGGGAAGTGACGATTGCGGATGCTGAGCAGCGTCCCCTAGCAACAATGGTCGTGAATCTGCCCACTGAACCGGGGATTCTGGCACTGAGGCCCAATGTGCAACTCCAAGCTGGCCAAGACTACCGCTGGACCTTTACCCTGCTGTGTGGTGCTGATGCCGATGATCCCTCCGCTTTTATCTCTGTTAGTGGGGTGATTTCACGGGTGCAGACCGCCACGGATGTGGCCAAGAAACTTCAGGGCAAGAGTGGGAGCGATCGCCTTGGGGCAGCAGTTGATGCGGGCCTTTGGTACGAAACCTTGGCGATTTTGGCCGAGCTGCAGGGGAATGCAGTCACGCGGAATCTAGCCCGCAGCCAATGGGTCGCCATATTATCTGCCGTTGGTCTCGGGAGTATTGCTCAAGCGCCCCTAGTACAATAAAAGTGAATGAGTTAGCGCGGTGGTTGCGGGAGTCTGCCACTCCTGAGGAAAGTCCGGGCTTCCGAAAGACCAAGCTTGCTGGGTAACGCCCAGTGCGGGTGACCGCGAGGAAAGTGCCACAGAAATATACCGCCGATGGAGGGAAACCTCACAGGCAAGGGTGCAACGGTGCGGTAAGAGCGCACCAGCAACATCGAGAGATGTTGGCTCGGTAAACCCCGGCTGGAAGCAAGGCGTGCTAGCGCTAAGGAACCAGGGTTGGTCTTTTCCCCAGTTCTTTGCTAGCCAGAACCGCTAGAGGCACTTGGTAACAAGTGTCCCAGATAGATAACCACCCTTTGAACAGAACCCGGCTTACGTCTAACTCATTCATTGACCCTTTCAAGTAGGATCTTGAGAATTCCCTTGTGAGGATGCGCCCTTGAGTCTTTGCCCCTCTTGTCTGGATCCTCTATGGTGAGGCTGGGTTATCTTGGCCCAGTGGGCACCTATAGTGAAGAAGCGGCTCAAAGCTACGCCCACTGGCACCGGGGAGAAGCCCTAAGGTTAGTTCCCGTGGCAACGATCGCTGGCTGTCTTGAGGCCTTGGCGGCGGGGGAGTTAGATTTAGCCCTAGTGCCCAGCGAAAACTCCGTGGAAGGCAGTGTCAACATCACCTTGGATTCCCTGTGGCGATTGGATACGCTCCACATTCAGCACGCCTTTATCCGCCCCATTGTCCATGCCTTCATTGCCCAAACCACAGATTTAGCCCAAATTCAAGCGGTCTATTCCCATCCCCAAGCTCTAGGACAGTGCCAGGGCTGGTTGCAAGCTTATCTTCCCCAGGCTCGCCAGTGTCCCGTGACCTCCACTGCCGAAGGGCTGCAATATGTGGCACAGTCGGATCGGGTGGGGGCGATCGCCAGCGTGCGGGCAGCCCAACTCCATCAATTGCCCATTATCGCCACCGAAATCCAGGACCTTCCCGACAACTGCACGCGGTTTTGGGTGGTGAGTCGCCAACAGGGAGAAGGCTGGCCACAGCCGGGGGATACCCACACCTCCATTGCCTTTAGCCTCAAGGCCAATGCCCCCGGTGCCCTGCTCAAGGTGCTGCAACTTTTTAGCGATCGCCAGATTAACCTCAGTCGCATTGAATCGCGCCCCAGCAAACGTGCTCTAGGGGATTATCTCTTCTTTGTTGATCTAGAGGTGAATGGTCGCCCCGATGTGGTGGCTGATTGTCTGCTGGCACTTAGGGAGGCTACAGATGTGCTGAAAGTCTTTGGTAGTTATCAATTTCTCGACTTCGGAGAATAAACTAGCCATGCGTATCGGTGTCCCCAAGGAAATCAAGGATCAAGAATTCCGCGTCGGTCTGACGCCAGCGGGAGTGCAAAGTCTGCGGGAGCGCGGCCATGAAGTTCTCATTGAAAGTGGCGCGGGGGTGGGTTCAGGCTTTCTCGATGAGGCCTATATTGCCGCAGGTGCCCAAATCGTGGCTACGGCTCAAGCAGCTTGGGAGGCCGAACTGGTGGTCAAAGTCAAGGAACCCTTGCCCTCGGAGTATCGCTATTTGCGTTCTGGCCAACTACTCTTTACCTACTTGCACCTTGCCGCCAGTCGTGAACTAACGGTGGCGCTTCTGCAATCGGGGACAACAGCGATCGCCTACGAAAGCGTTGAAGAAACGCACCAGCACCAACGCAGCTTCCCGCTGCTAACCCCCATGAGCATGATTGCCGGTCGCTTGGCGGTGCAGTTTGGGGCCCGATTCCTAGAGCGTACCGAAGGGGGACGGGGAGTACTCCTGAGCGGCATTCCGGGGGTGCGGCCGGGGCGAGTGGTCATTCTGGGGGGCGGTGTCGTCGGCACAGAAGCCGCACGGATGGCCGTGGGATTGGGGGCACAGGTGAGCATTCTCGATATCAATGTCGAGCGCCTCAAGTACCTAGAAACCCTCTTTGGCGCACGGGTAGAGTACCTCTACAGCAGTTCTCATGTGATTGCTGAGCGATTGCCCGCAGCGGACTTAGTGATTGGTGCTGTTCTGGTGCCGGGTCAGCGTCCTCCCTGTTTGGTGCCCAAGTCCCTTGTGCAAAGGATGCAGCCCGGAGCAGTCATTATTGATGTGGCGGTGGATCAGGGGGGCTGTGTGGAAACACTGCGACCCACGACCCATTCCAACCCTACCTATACCGCCTTTGGTGTGGTTCACTATGGCGTGCCCAATATGCCGGGAGCGGTGCCTTGGACAGCAACCCAAGCCCTGACGAATAGCACCCTGCCCTATATCCTTTGCCTCGCCGATCATGGCGATCGCGCCCTCGAGCTCTCCCCTGCTCTTGCCAAGGGTTTAGTGGTCAAGCAGCACCATTTAGTCCATCCCGATGTGCAGGTTGTCTTTCCTGATCTGTAGGGGGTGGATCAAGCACCTCTGGATTCAAATATTCTCCTAGCTCAGGAATTTTGCCCAATCCAGACACCATCAGCCTTAAGGCTAGCAGATTTGTGAGGTGCTTGAATTTCCCTGAAACCCAGTTCTACAGAGGAATTGAGCCCCTAGGAAGTCACGGCTCTAAAATTTTACAGAAACAAAATAATAATCTGGACTAGGTGCTTGCAAATGGGTTGTGCTACAGTTGTCCTACCTAGCTACCTAGAGAGGACTTTCTAGGGGGGCTCTGGCTGGACTGCCCTTATAGGTCCCGCTTTCATTTGGCTTGACGTCAGCTTTAGATCATTAGATCAAATGTCTGGTCAGATCAAATGTCTGGTCGAAGGTTGAATTGATAGAAAACACCATCAGACTGGAAGAACGATGTCTCTTTTGCCCTTGAAACGTCAGATGAGTGTCAATCCCCTCAAATAAGGTGCTGTCCTGAGTTTTTTAGCGTTCGAAAAAGTGGAGATGTCCACCCTAATCCCTGAATGATTCAAGCGATCAAATAAGGCTCTCATGCTGCTTAACCCTTGGTCGAGCATCTAGGTCAACCAGATTTTGAAGAACAGTTGAGAATTTAGGACGGGGTAGTCACCAGCGCTGAGCTGTTTGAGAATAGACTTGACAAGAGTTGCAAAGGATACCATCGTAAATTCACTGTTTTATCTTCGTCTTCGACACACGAGACCTGTATTGCCCTGGATGGATTGTTTATGACTGCCAATAATTGCCAATAATTAAAGTTAAAGCAACAGGGCGCTGCTATCGGTGCTGATGCCAGTATTCAATGCCGAAGTCTATGGGGGCAGCGATCGAGTGTGCTGGGAGCGCCTCCAGCCGAATCAATGGAAAGCCAAAATTGGCAAGAGGAGCGTTACAAAATAAAAGACCAAGGGTGCTGTGAATACGTAGCTATCGGCGCGGTCCAAAATGCCGCCATGTCCCGGAATCAACTGCCCAGAATCTTTGACGCCGGCATCCCGTTTCATCATTGATTCGGTTAAATCGCCCAATAGGCTGGCAATCCCAATCATCAGACCAAACAGGGCTCCCGCAAGCCAAGGGAGGGGCCAGGCGAGGGAGTACGCTCCCCAAAGGGCGACGCCTACGCTCCCCAAGACACCAAACATAGCTCCTTCCACGGTTTTCTTGGGACTGATGTGAGAGAGGCGGGTGCGGCCAAAGAGCTTACCAACCGCATAGGCACCAATATCTGCCGCCCAAATACAGGCAAAGGCCAACAGCGTCACTTGTAATCCCAAGGGAAAGGCTGTCAGTTGCAACCGTTCTGGCCAGAAGCCCCCTAAGGGCAGGGTTGACTGCTGTTCTAGCCCCCGCAGGCGCACCCAATAGCTGGGCAAATAGCCGCCATAAAACAACCCCATGATTGAGGTGGAAATATCGGCGATCGAGGCCAGCTTGGGTTGAAACAATAGGTAAAAACAAATGAAGGTGCCCGCCACCGGAAAGACGGCGTCCGCAAGATCAGGCCGCAGTAGGGAAGTCATCAGAAGCACCTGACTGACGACTAGCGTCGTTTTAGCGGCCGGTGCACTCCCCTTCGCACGGGCTAGTTCAAAATATTCCAGCTGCCCCAGATAAATTAGCGCCCCAATCCCCAGACAAAAATACCAACCACCTAGGAAGGTCATCAGCAGCGTAAGGACGATCGCGACAAGTCCACTGGCAATGCGGATCCAGAGCATAGTGGTGAGGGGCGGTAATTAGGAAAAGGGGTTACATTGAGCCGCGCGTTGAGTGCTTGTGTAGCGCGTCCAAAGAGCGATCGCCGCTACAATAAAGATTTTAATCTAGATTCACCAACGTTAAGGAAACATTAACAGACGCGCAGCCAAAATAGAACCCATGAAAATGTCCTTGGCAAGCTATAACGGATCAAGGAACATCCTAGGGGCAAGGGCGTCATGAAAAGCGATGGGTCTGAGGTCGATTGTATTCATGACATCCAGTCTTCCCCTTGCTTGGACACGTGGTGAGGAGACCAGTGCTCGGGTGACGGTGCCACTGACAAAACTTACAGCCCAAGAGTTGGTTGTGCGCTGTCAAGCCGGCAGAACCCCAGATCGCGCTGCCTTTACTGAATTGTTGCGGCGATACCAATCCCATGTGGAGCGAATTATCTATCACCTTGCACCCGACTGGGACGATCGCGCCGACCTGGTGCAAGAAGTCTGGATTCGAGTCTATCGCAACATTCACAAATTGCAAGACACTAGTAAATTTCGGGGTTGGCTCAGTCGCATTGCCACCAACTTGTTTTACGATGAGTTGCGCAAACGCAAACGCCATCAACCGCCCCTTTCGCTGGATGCGCCCCTGAAAACCCAAGAGGGTGAAATGAGCTGGGAACTTGCCGCCAGTGATGCCAGTCCCGATGAGCGGTTGCGCACGGATGAATTCTATGATCAATTACGGCGAGCGATCGCCAACCTACCGGAAGCCTTTCGGACAACGATTGTCCTCCGGGAAATTGAAGGCCTCTCCTACGAAGAAATTGCCCAAATCACCGGGGTTTCCCTCGGAACCGTGAAATCGCGAATTGCCCGGGCCCGACAGCGACTCCAACTCGAACTCCAAGCTCACCTGGATCTCCCTTCAACCTAAGGCGAATCACCCCTACCCTTTTCCTGCAAGGACAGACCTCTATGATGGACGAACTTGATCACTGCAAACGCGATACCTTTGAACTCCTGAGCGCCTACCTTGATGGTGAAGTGACCGCTGCAGAACGGCAACAGGTGGAAGCATGGCTGGCTACTGATTCGGAAGCCCAACACCTCTATCGGCGACTCCTGAACCTCAAGCAGCAGATGCAGGAATTGCCAGTGCCCTTAACCCCCTGCCCGGCGGATCATTTAGCAGCCCAAGTCATTGCTAAGGCCAATCACCGCCGTCGCATTTGGGTCCTGGGGAGTGCCGGGGTAACACTAGCGGCATCCTTCGTGGCAATGCTGAGCGGCCTAATGCCCAATCCCTTTTCCAGTCTGCCGGTGGCTATCACAAGTCCTGCCCGCATTGAGCCAGAGGTATCTCCTCTACCTGTTGAGCCAACGGCAACCGGTTTGATGCTCAGCCTTGACCGTCCTCCCGTGGCCATCCCTGTGAGTGAAACCGCGCCTGCTGCCTTAGGGGAACCCAGCTCAGAACCAACGCCGAAAACTACTGTCCAGGAATAACCTCAGGCTTGAAGGGACGCTCCAAAAGACAATTGAGGGCAGCCTGAGGCGTGAGAGAGCCACCTAGAACAGCATTCACCATTGCAGTGATCGGAATATCTAACTGATGCTGCTGAGCATAGGTGCAGAGCACCTGAGCAGTGTTCACCCCTTCAGCAGTGCCCTTGGTCAAGGCTAGGGCTTGGGAGAGGGACTTACCCTGGGCAAGATGCCACCCCACTTGATAATTGCGACTGAGGGCACTCGTACAGGTGGCAAGCAGATCCCCTAATCCTGAAAGGCCGTAGAAGGTTTCCACTTGTCCGCCCCAGTGGGTACCCACCCGCACCATTTCCACCAGTCCGCGGGTAATCAGGGCAGAGCGGGCATTGACGCCAAGACCGAGGCCATCATTGACGCCACAGGCGATCGCAATCACATTTTTGAAGATGCCCCCCATTTCAACACCCCGCCGGTCCTCATTGCTGTAGAGGCGAAACGTGGGACTGCCCAAGCAATCTTGAACCTGCTTGGTTGCTGCTAGATTGCCCCCCACCACGGCTGCTGCCGGCAATCCCTGCTGGATTTCACTGGCTAGGTTGGGTCCCGAAAGCACCACAAGATCGTGATGTGGACAGTAAGTTTGCCAAATATCCGCCGCTGTGGCAAAGGTTTTTGATTCTAGGCCTTTTGTGGCACTCACAAGAATGATTCCCAAGGGGAGGTGAAGGCGGCTAACTTGGGCAGCCACTTCCCGTACCGCTTTGATAGGGAGAGCCGAAACCAGCAAATGAATGTCCTGGAAAAGAGCAGCCGAAAGCGCCCCCTGCGATCGCCCCCAGCAGGAAACTCTACACCCCCGTTGCTCAAATAGGTATGCCAGTGTTTGTCCCCAATGACCTAAGCCCAAAATCAATACCCTTGGGGACATAGCATCCCCGTCCTAGGGCGTCAGCGTTAGATTTTGGAATTGTTGCTGCTGCCGTTTGCGAAAGGCCTCCGCTTCAGCATTGAGATTTTCCATTTGATCTGCCATCACTTCGTTGGGATCACGACCATCCATCAAACGCAGCCGATTCATCAATCCGGGCACAGAAAAGCTACCATTCTGGGGATTGAGAATGGTGCTTAGATCGTTGGCATTGCCGTTTTGCTGCCAGCCCTCCATTGGGTTATTCGTGTTTGCACTCTGGGCAAAGGCTATACTCCCAAGATTGAGAATTACTGCAGCAAGGGCAAGAGCGGGCAGATAGCGAGGTGTCATGGATCACTCCTCAAACATGCGCTAGGAATGCAGACGATAGGATGACTCCATCGGTGCCGAAGTAGAAGGGACTGTATAAGAATTATACCAAGTCTTTGCCTAGGGATTGCAGAAGTAGCATTGACTGGGATCGGCAGCGGTTTCCGGGACAGGTAGCGTGAGCTCGTATAAACAGCGTTGACAGCGGTAACGGCTAGCTTTGATTGCACTTGTGGGTGCCCCACACAGTTCACAGGGGAGCCCCGGCAGGTGCTCACGAGCCACAAACCCCGGCGAACCACACTGGGGACAGCCCTGAGCCATTCCTTGAACAAGGTCAGCAGCAGCTTGAGCTATCACCTGCATGCGCGTGGGGTTCATGTGGGCACGCATATCGGTTTCAAGGTGAAGGGTGGAGCTATGGGTTTGCAGGGTGGCGATCGCCCTTTGCAACTGTTCCTCGCTTTGAATCCCTTTGAAAATTGGCGTATTGGGCAGCGGCTCAGCCTGGGCCATCGCAATTAAACCATGGGATGGAAAGCCGACCCGGGCTCCAAAGGCCAAGGCCTCTTCAAGATTACTGACGGTGGCATGGCTAAAGTTAGTGTCTAGGGAGAGGACCTCCCCCCGCAATACCAGATCATGGCGGCGATCTAAAAGAAGGATGAGTTCGCGATCGCTCGGGAGCATCGGAAATTGAGGATGGGGGCCAAAGCTCCCCTCACTGGCAATGACTAAGTCGGCATCCGTTTGCGCCAGCACCGCTTCTGCCTTAGCAAGCGCCGCCTCCGCTTGGGTGCCACAGCGGGGAATTTCACGGCTAAAGGTACCAAAGCGATCGCTATCAAAGTCACTGGCAACCACAACCGTCACCCCTAGGCGGGCAAGGGCAGGGGCAATCACCTGTTCTTTGCCGTGCTTCGTGGCCAGAAGGGCCGTTCGGCCTTGGAAATAGGACTCTGTTGACTTAAACATCACCGCCAAGATAGGCCTCAATCACCTTGGGATCATTTTTCACCCTCAGGGGATCTCCTAGGGCAATGAGTTGACCAAAGTCTAATACGGCCAAGCGATCGCACAAACTCATCACCAAGGGCACATGGTGCTCAATGAGAATTACGGTCAGTTCAAAGGTCTCCTTGAGGCGGCGAATCAACTCACAGAGCTCTTGCTTTTCCTTGGGATTCATGCCCGCAGCCGGTTCATCCAACAAGAGCAAGCGTGGTTGCAGTGCCAAGGCACGCGCCAGTTCAAGGCGGCGTTGTTCACCATAGGGTAAGTTGCCTGCTCGCTCGTGGCGCCGCTCGTAGAGATTGACCCAGTAGAGGAGTTCCTTGGCGCGATTCTCCAAGCGTTCCTGAGCATAGCGTACAGAGGGCGCCCCCCAAAGGTTGGCCCGAAAACTGGCAGGGGCATGGAGATGCTGTCCCAGGCGAACATTCTCCCAAACACTCATCTCCGGAAAGAGGCGAATATTTTGAAACGTGCGGGCAATCCCCAAAGCAGCAATCTGGTGAGGCTTAAGCCGGTGCAAAGGCTGCTGCTGAAACAGGATTTCCCCTGAAGTAAGAGGAATTAACCCCGTCAGGAGGTTAAAAAGGGTGGTTTTACCGGCACCATTGGGGCCAATAATGCCGAAAATTTCACCCGTTTCAACGCTAAAGGATACCCGATCAACAGCCTTGAGGCCACCAAAGGAGCGGCACACATTCCTTAAGGTTAGGAGGGGCTGCACCATCTAAAGCTGAGCGGGAGAAAGTTTCTCAAAGGCTTGGTAAACCATCCGCGAGACTTGGCGAATCAGTTCACTCCCTCGGGGATCATTGTAGGGGCGTTTCACCATCATTGCAGCTACATAGCGTTGGCCATTGGGCATATCTACCATGCCCGCATCCCCAACCACAATACCAATATCTCCCGTTTTGTGGGCAATGGTGGCCCCTTTGCCAAGACCAGCGGGCAAGAGCGTATTAGTGACCGTGCGCCGCATAATGTCTAGCAGGCGATCGCGACTACGGGGCGAGAGAATTTCCCCCTGACCAACTTTGAGCATCAGCGTTGCCAAATCCCGGGGACTAGTGGTGTTGGTGCCCTTCATATCGGGCAGCAGATTGTGGATCACCGTATTTTCTAAGCCCCATTCCTGAAACTGTTGGTTCAGCGCGGCGGTGCCTTCAAGGCGATCAATGATCATATTCGTTGCCGTGTTGTCGCTAATCGTAATCATTAACTCTGCCACCTCAAGGGCGGAGTACTGGGAGTTGGGCTTTTGGTATTGCAATGTACCGGCCTCAGGGGCGATGAGATCGGGGCGCATTGTGAGGCGTTCGTGGAGCCTGACTCGTCCCTCATCCACCGCCTTGAAAAAGGCAACAAGAATGGGAAACTTAATCGTAGAGGCAGCAGGAAAAACCTCATCACCGCCGACATTGAGGGAAGCACCGGAATCTAGATTAAAAAAGTACAGCCCCGCCGTCAGATTGGGTTGACGCGTAACCAGTTGTTGAATTTGCTGTTGCAGGCTGGTCAGTGGGCGTTCGGGGGGCAAGGTTGGACTTGGTGCCTCAGGAGCGATCGCCTGCACTGCTGTGTTCTTTAAGGACAAATCCTGAGGGTGCACTACAGAGAGGAGTGTGCCCACCATCGCAGCAAGGGCCACCCCACTAACGCCACAGCGAAAAGTAATCAAGAACAAATTGGGACGGGGCGGCGGCGGGGGTGTGACTGGCCGAGGGAGTGAGGAAAGACCGGAGGACTGAACCATTGAACGAGACTGAGCAACCATGCCATTTACTTTAGAGGAAAGGTCTCTGAAGGAATCGTGGCTGCGTGCTGAATCGCCCACTCCACCTGACGAACCATGCCCCGCAATAGTGCCACTTCGGCCTCGGTGGGGTAGGCGCGCCCGAGGAGCGATCGCACCTTGGTCATACGACTCGCAGCGGTATGGGGATACAAAAAACCAATCTGGAGCAGCACCTGCTCTAAATGGTCATAAAACCCCTGCAACCGCTCAAAGGGAACAGCATCCCTGTGGGGAAAAGTTCCCACACTGTCGCAGGCCGTCAACCATAACTCATAGCAGCATACGGCAACAGCTTGCGCCAGATTCAAAGATGGATAGGTATTGGCCGTAGGAATTTTCACCAAACCATGGGCACACTCCAATTCTGCATTCGTGAGCCCCCGATCCTCGCGCCCAAACACCAGTGCCGACTGCGCTACAGCCAAGAGTTGCGGTGCTGCCTGACGCGGTGTCCAACAGGGTAATGCCAAATCCGCCACATCTCGCCCCACGGTGGCAAAGACGCGCTGACAATCCGCCAGCGCTGCCTCAAGGGAATCGGTCACTTTTGCTTGCTGCAGCACATCCTCTGCATGAACTGCCCAGCGCTGGGCTAGCTCTCCCTTCGGATCACAGCGGGGACTGACCATCCACAACTGCTGTAACCCCATATTTTTCATGACGCGGGCAATGCTGCCGATATTGATCTCCCCTTGGGGTTCAACGAGGACAATCCGCACTGCAGGAAGGGTATCCACGCTTGCTGGCTGAGCCAAAATAAAAAACAATTAACATTTTTTAGATGATTTTAGAAGACTTTCTTGATCTTTCTCAAGTCCTTAGAAATTCAGGACTTGGCCGCATATTTGATAAATTTAACAACTGTAACACTCTCTGTAGGCTTTTTAGGGCAGTCAGTAAAATTGAAAGTAATTTTTTAGGTGTGACCCCTCCTTTCAAGCCAACTTCCCAAGTCTAGGAAGTTCTCAAGGGATTTCCTAGGTACAGCGTTCTAAAACGTGGGGCAGCCAAGGGGGAGGTGCTTCACTCCTCTAGAGACTTTGACGGCTTCAACTGTGTTCCATCCCTGGGAAAAGAGCTGTGGTGTGAGTTGGCGGCAGGGGTCTTGATTGAGTGGTTAGTTCTGCAAATGAGGAGTCAACTCATGTGGCGTTTTATGAGCTTGCATTGGCCAAAACTCAGTGCTGTCTGCCTCCTGTACTGTGGTCTAGCTGCTGGCCTAGGTCATCTTACGAACCTACAACTGGATGCAATGCAAGGTCAAGCACAAAATCAGCTAGTCCCCCTGGAATTGTCCTATAGGCTGAATGCTCTCAATCCCTGAGTCAAGAGGCTTTGGCTTGGAGAGGAAGATCCTCCGTCAGGCCAATTTCCCGTTTCAGGAGTTCAACCGACTGCGGATCAATGTAGCTTTCGCAGCAAATGAGACGGGGAATACGAATCAACTCATGGCGAGCCGCCGCAATGGCTGCTTTGACTCGTTCGCCACTGGCGCGATCGCTAATGATTGTCTGGGCGCGGTGGACAAGGGCATTCAGCTTATAGCTATCGTTGGCTTGAGCCGTCATCAAGAGGAGCTCATCCCCCCGCAGGCTGTGGATCATTACCTCTGCGACACCCAGTGTACCGGAACTGAGGCTGACCAACCCCAAGCAGGAGCCCTTCGGCAATTGCCGTATTACTTCCAGTTCCCGCTGGTAGTTGTAAATGTCGATGAAAAATACCCGCACGTCCCTATTGCGGGTGACGGCCTCCGTCATGCTGGCAAAATAGCGCACCGTAACTACCGTTGCCGAGGTGTCACCATCGAGAACTGCTGCTAAATCTTCAAGAAAAACCAGTTCCACAGGAATTGGCAGAAGTTGTTGCAATTCCTGAACAATCAGCTCACCTGCCCCTTGATCGTGGCGGGGCACTGTCACCAAAACCCTCACCCCAGCTTTCTGGCGAGCATCAATCTCGGCAAGGAATAACTCGCGAATTTGACCTAAGGAATAGCCCATTTCGAGGAGGGTGTCCACACTTTCTTGAACAATGCGGTGTACAGGCACAACAGCGGGTCGGCGCTGGCGGGGACGGGTTTCCTCTTGGCCAAGGGCACGGACATAAATGCCAGACCCCACTTGGGGTACGACTAAACCAGCGGCTTCAAGGCGTTCGTAAACTTTGCTGATCGTGTTGCGGTGCAACCCGGTTTGCATAGCCAGCTGCCGCGTACTGGGCAAACGATAGCCTGGGGGAAATTGCCGTGCAGCGATCGCAAAACTAATTTGATTAAAGAGCTGAGTTGAAGCAGGAATTTCGCTATCTGGTTGGATGTGGAACTGAACCATACTTTTTCTACCAATCAGGTACTGTCTTAATACGCGTTCCTTGGTGGGGCTATGCCAGATGCAAAACCTACCCCCAATCGCTGCATAAACGGTCACAGTTGGTAAGTAATTTTACCGCACCTACTGCCTATCGTCCTTTTTAGCGCAACCGAACAAGGTTACAGGGTCAGCACTAGGTTGTCACGGTGGACAATTGTATCGGCACCGGCATAGCCGAGGATGTTGGCCAATTCCGTGGATTGTTGCCCCTGCACACGACGAATTTCTTCACTGTTGTAGTTGACAAGGCCACGGGCAATTTCAGCTCCTGCGGGGTCACAGAGCTTAACGGCATCTTGAGCCTGAAACTCCCCTTCCACACGGGTAATGCCTGCTGCTAGGAGGGACTTGCCACCCACGGTAATTGCCTTAACGGCACCCTCGTCTAGCCATAACTCGCCTTTGGGAATGAGGGCACGGGCAATCCAGCGTTTACGGGCATTGATGGTTTTGGGACGAGGTTCAAAGTGGGTGCCCAAGGCTTCACCCGCAAGGATTTTGAGGAGGTTGGTGGGCGATCGCCCATCGGTAATAACGGTGCGCACCCCGGCTTCTGTGGCAATTTCCGCAGCCCGAATTTTGGTGGCCATGCCGCCGGTGCCCCAAGGGGAGCCAGCAGACCCAATTTGAATGGTGTGTGCTAACTCGGCTAAGGAGACCACCCGCTCAATGGGAACGGCTGTCTTATCAATGCGTGGATCCGCTGAATAGAGGCGATCGACATCTGTGAGCAGAAATAACCAATCGGCTTCGACAAGGCTCGCCACAAGGGCTGAGAGGGTATCATTGTCACCAAACTTGAGTTCATCCACCGCCACTGTATCGTTTTCATTGACGATGGGAATGACACCCAGTCCAAACAGCGCTTGAAACGTGTTGTAGATATTCAGGTAGCTCTGGCGATCGACAAAATTTTGCCGTGTCACCAGGATTTGGGCAATGGGCTGACGCAGCACCGCAAAGAGATCATCGTACATCCGCATCAGGTGCCCTTGACCCACTGCTGCCACTGCTTGTTTTTGGGCTAATTGTTGGGGACGTTCTGTCAGGCCCAAGCGCATAGCACCCACGCCCACCGCCCCAGAGGAGACGAGCACCACGCGATCGCCCCGCCGTTGACAGTGACACAGAACCTCCACCAGTTGGGCAATGGTGGCCAAGGCCAGGTTTCCTTCTTTGCCCCCCGTTAAGCTCGATGTGCCAATTTTGACAACCAGTGTTTGTGCCATGGGGAGTCAGGACGAAGATTGCCTAGTGGGTATAGGATCGTGCTCATTGTATCGCGGTGGAAGACAGCCAATGAACTCAGGGTTTTGGTCTGAGGTGCTGGAAACTTGTCAACAGATTCAACAGGTGGTTGCCCCTCGTCTGCTGGAGTGGGCAGGGCAGTCCCCCAGCGATCGCAAAGCCGATGGCAGCCTTGTTACCCGCGCCGACCTTTGGGCCGATCAGAAAATCACTGCGATGCTGCAACAGCAGTTTCCCCACCATGGCTACCTGAGCGAAGAGGGAAACCATACCTACGGTGGTGAACAGTGGTGTTGGATAATTGATCCCATTGATGGCACGACCAACTATAGTCATGGTCTACCCATTTGGTGTATTGCCCTAAGTCTGCTCTACCAAGGCACACCCGTATTTGGCTATGTGCACGTTCCCGGCTTGCAGCAAACGTTTCATGGCTTCTATCAAGCGCCTGATCACGCCAACGGTGCCTATTTGAATGAGAAACCCATTCGCGTCAAGGTCAGTGAGCCAAATTTGCAGACGTTTTTTAGTCTTTGTGCCCGCAGCACCGATGTGCTCAAGCGTTCCTTTCCCTGCAAAATTCGCATGTTGGGATCCGCCAGTTATAATTTGCTGACCGTTGCTGCTGGTTACACGCTCGGGGCCGTTGAGCGCACACCTCGCATTTGGGATCTTGCCCCCGCTTGGCCAATTGTCCATGCGGCCGGTGGTCATTGGCAATGGTTGGACCCACCAGAACCGTGGCAAAGAATGTTTCCCCTGCAGCCGGGACATGAGGCCGGGAGTCGTATCTTTCATACACTGGTGAGTGCCAGTTCCAGCTTGGGACAATTTTTTGCAGCGTACATTGTTTGATGTGCAAATCAAATTCAAATAAATACGATTAAGTAGGATTTAAATACGATAAGTTAAAGATAAATTAAATACAATTAAATACGATAAATTCAAAAAATTTAAATTCAAATAAATACAAAATAAATAGACTAACACAATAAAAATTATGCAAATGAATTTCTATGAAACTGACTTTTCCACCTGAACACTCGCATAGGTGCAGCTGCTCAAGGCAGCAGACTTGGGCTACCTTGATACTGCCCGCTTTGTCGAGGAAATCAAAGCCTTGGCACGGTAGGAGCCTCGAGAGCTGAAGAATTGCCTAGGAGTCTGGATTGGGCATCTCCTGAAGGGGAACTATCAGCCCGAAAAACGCCGTAAAAGCTGGCGAGCAACCATTCGCGAACAACGGCGAGCCTGGAGAAATTGATTCATCAAAACCCAAGCCTTCAGCCCTATCTGCCGCAGGCAAGGCCCATTCAGTCTGGCAAAGATTTAGTGGTTCATGAAACTCCCTTGGACTACCCAGATCTCCCCGAAACTTGCCCCTACACCTTGGAGAAACTCTTAGATAGCCAATTTCCTTGCCCATAGAGACAAACTTCAGCCTGATCCAAGATCCAAGGTGAGGCTATACTGGCAGTGACGACGTGGAGTCGCAATCATGGACATGGCCCAAATTAAAGCTTTAGTGGAAAAAGCCCTAGAAGATAAAATTCTTACCCTCGAAGAGCATGGCCAAATTATTGACGCGGTGCTTTCCGATGGCCAAATTTCCGAGGAAGAGGAAAAAATTTTACAGGAACTCCTCGAACGGGTTGCCTCCGGGGAAATTGATTCCCAATACTAGGGGGTTTCAATCTGCACTCGCCCTTGGCGCAGGATGTGCCACTGCCCCGATTGCCATTGCACCACGGTTGAGGGTTCCGCAGGGCTAGGGGGTAACTGCCAAGGGTGGAGCGTTAAAACTTGGGGAAATTCGCGGGCGATCGCCCCCAATTCAACGAGTGGCGGCTGACCTGAGCGGTTAATACTGGTGGTGGCCAACGGTCCTGTTTGCTGGAGGAGGGCTTGGGCAGGCGGCCAGTCGGGAACTCGTAAGCCAATTGTGCCTGTACCTAGGGGATTCAAACCCGGCGGCAGTTCAGCAGCGGGCAGCACGAAGGTCACTGCCCCCGGCCAATAACGCGCCGCCATTGCCAACCACTGCTCCCATTCAGCAGCACTGCCGCGCACAAAGGGCCAGAGTTGCTCAGGATTAGCGCCCATGAGGATCAAGGGCTTATCCGGTTGACGTTCCTTGGCGGTATAGATCAATTCCCCGCGATCGCAACGACTGGCCAAGGCGGGCACTGTATCTGTGGGAAAACTAATCAACCAATTGCCTGTGCGCACTGCGGCCACCAAGGCGGCCATACTCACCTGTGCCATACCCCTCCTCTACCAGCCAATGGCAGCACCTTCCCCTCGAGGATCGGCTGCCCCTTCTAATTGTCCATGCTCCAAAACGCGAATTAAGCTGGCGTTGCCCCACGGACGGGTTTGTTCTACCCGATAGCCCCACTGCCGCCACGTTTGTATCCAAGCATCAGGCAGGGTTGGCTCGACAAAGAGGATATCCGGTGTCCACTGCTGATGAATCCGAGGACTAGCAATGGCGGTGGCGGCATCCTGCCCTAAATCAACGACGTTCAAAAACAGTTGCAGCACAGTGCTAATAATTCGACTGCCGCCGGGGGAGCCTAAAACCATATTGAGGCGGTTGTCTTTTAGCACAATTGTTGGACTCATGCTTGAGAGGGGACGCTTACCCGGTTCGATACCATTGGCTAGGGGAGTCTTGTCCGATTGAATACCGACAACACCAAAGAGATTGGGTTGATTGGGGGCAATGGCAAAATCATCCATTTCATTGTTCAACAGAATCCCCGTTTGCGGCACAACCACACCCGCCCCAAAGGGCCCATTGATTGTAAATGTCAAGCTGACGGCATTCCCTTGGGCATCCACCACATTTAGGTGACTGGTATTGTCCGACTCTGCGAGTTGGATCGGGGTTGCCGCGCTCACAGCACTTTGGGGACGGGCACGACGGGGAAGAATTTCAGTGACCCGCTGTTGGGCATAGTGACGACTGGTGAGGGCAGCGACAGGCACAGGCACAAAGTCACTATCTCCGAGGTAACGGGCGCGATCAGCATAGGCAATTTGCATCACGCTGGCTAGGTAGTGACCGCGATCGCTGGCGATAGGAGCAGGGGGCAACAGTTGCCAGAGGTTGAGCATTTGCACAAGGGTAACGCCACCAGAAGAGGGGGGTGGCATCGAACAGACCTGAAACGCACGGTAGGTGCCACAAATTGGCTCTCGCCAAACGGGGCGATAGGTTCGTAAATCCTCTTGGGTCATTTTGCCCCCTTGCTGCACCATAAAGTCGGCGATCGCTCTAGCAATCCAACCCTCATAAAAGCTTCTCGGATTGCGGGCGATCGTCGCCAAGGTTTTTGCCAAGTCTGGCTGTTGAATCACCGTACCCAAGGGGGGAACTTGGCCATCTCTGAGGAAAATACGCGCGGCAGTAGCATCCTGCCGCAGAACGGCTTGGCGCATTGTCGCCCACTGCCGATAAGAGGGAGTAACGGCAAATCCCTGCTGAGCGGCCTGAATGGCGGGAGTGACGACCTGAGACCAGGGCAGTTGACCATAGCGTTGGTGCAAAGCAGCTAGGCCAGCAACGGTGCCGGGGGTGCCTGCGGTTAAGACCCCATCCAAACTGGCACGGGGAATCACCTCCCCCTTCTCGTTGAGATACATCGTTGGTGTCGCTTGCAGGGGTGCCCGCTCCCGAAAATCAAGGGCACGAATGGTTTGGGATTGGGCGTGATACACAAGGGCAAAGCCACCACCGCCCAGCCCCGCCGCATAGGGCTCAACAACGGCAATCATCAATGCAGTTGCCACCGCTGCATCCACAGCATTGCCCCCTGCTTTGAGAATGTCTCTACCTGCTTTTGCTGCGGCAGGTTGAGCCGCTGTAACCATTCCCCGCTGGCTAAGCGTTTGAGCGGGGGCAGGGAGAGCAGGAAAAAGTGTAACGGCTAGGACAATCACGAGGAGGGGCGATCGCCCCCACTGCTCAACCTTCCCTAGAGTGAACCCTTGCCCCATGATTGATTGACTCAAAACTGCTGCAGAACCCCAGCTTGTAAAATACACGAAGAGAGCATGATTGCAAACGTCCTCAACCGTCAAGGTTCATTTTTGCCATGTCAAATTCACTGTTAGAAACCAGTTGGTGGGTGCCCTGTTATGGCTTGGTGGGGGCAGCCCTGACCTTGCCTTGGGCCAGCGGTTATGTGCGGCGCACAGGGCCGCGACCCGCAGCCTATTTCAATTTACTGATGACGGTTGTTGCTTTTGTGCATGGGTTTTTCCTATTGCAACAAACTCGCAGTGGTGCCACCGCAACGATTGTTTGGCATTGGCTACAGGCGCCGGGACTCGATCTCTCATTTTCATTACTCATCAACAGTGTCTCCACAAGTGCCATGGAATTGGTGACAGGTCTGAGTATCCTCGCCCAGATTTTTGCCTTGGGTTATCTCGAAAAGGACTGGGGCATGGCCCGCTTCTTTGCCTTAATGGGCTTTTTTGAGGCGGCTCTCAGTGGCATTGCAATTAGTGACTCGCTGCTCCTGAGCTATGGCCTGTTGGAGATGCTGACCCTCTCTACCTATTTACTGATTGGCTTCTGGTATGCTCAGCCCCTTGTGGTCAAAGCAGCAAGGGATGCCTTTCTCACCAAACGGGTGGGGGATATTCTCCTGCTGATGGGGGTGGTGGCGGTTGGCAGCCTGGCGGGGAGTTATGATTTTCCCAATCTCTATGAATGGGCAGAGCAGGTGAATTTGCCAGAAGGTTGGGGCTTTTTACTGGGCCTAGCCTTGATTGCGGGGCCCACTGGTAAATGTGCTCAAGTACCTTTGCATCTGTGGCTCGATGAAGCTATGGAAGGACCCAACCCCGCCTCCATTATGCGGAACTCGGTAGTGGTGGCTGCGGGAGCCTATATTCTGATTAAGCTACAGCCGATTCTGATAGCCTGCCCAGGGGCAAACATTGCCTTGATTGCGATCGGGGCAGTCACCGCCATCAGTGAATCCCTGGTCTCGATTGCCCAAATTGACATTAAACGGGCACTGTCCCACTCAACGAGTGCCTATCTGGGACTGGTGTTTATTGGGGTCGGCACGAATTGGACAGATTTCGCCCTGTTTGTATTGCTTACCCATGCGATCGCTAAGGCACTGCTGTTTATGAGTATTGGCAGTGTGATTATGACCACCAACTCTCAGGATTTGACAGAATTGGGGGGGTTAGGCGAACGGATGCCGGCCACGAGTTCGGCCTTTGTTATCGGCGGTCTATCCCTGATTGGCTGTCTGCCCTTGGGGGCCTTTTGGTCGTTTTATCGCGGCATTAGCTACTACTGGCAAACAATGCCTTGGTTGGTGGGTTTGATTTTAGTCGTCAATGTGCTGACGGCTGTGAACCTCACCCGTGTCTTTCGCCTGGTCTTCCTCGGGCCTGCTCAACCCAAAACCCGCCGTGCCCCTGAAGTGCCTTGGCCTCTGGCAGTGCCGATGGTGACTTTGAGTATTTTGAATATGCTGGTGCCTTTTATCTTGCAGCGGGTGCAGTTGTTACCAGAGACTATGGATTGGACAATTGTGGCTCTGCTTGTGGTCTCGGGATTGGCGGGTATTCTTTTGGGCGGCTTTGTTAACCTCAAACGCAGTTGGACGCGCCCCATCAAGGTACCATTGCGCTTTGTGCAGGATCTGCTGGCCTACGATTTTTACATTGAGGAGTTGTATCGCTATACCGTGGTCTGGGCAGTGCGATCGCTCTCGCAGTTGAGCACTTGGGTAGACCGCCACATTGTGGATCGGATCGTGAATACAACGGGTGCAGCGTCCCTCGTTGGGGGTGAATTGCTGAAATACAGTGCCAGCGGTCAATCCCAAGCCTACTTACTGCTGGTGTTTATTGGTGTGGCGATTCTTGGGGGGGCGATCGCGTGGCTACTGCTGTAATGCCGCTGTTGAGTTTCCTCCTCTGGGTGCCCCTGTTGGGTGCCCTTGCCCTCAGCCTGCTGCCCGCTGGGAGTTTGGGGCGGACGTACCGCAGTTTAGCCGCTGTGGTGATGGCGATCGCCCTGGTGGTCAGTCTCGCGATCGCCCGTCTATTTGATCCCAGCAATGCAGCACCGCAATTAACCGAGGTAGTTCCTTGGCTAGAGCCACTGGGCTTGAGCTATCGCCTGAGCGTGGATGGCCTGTCGCTGCCCCTATTGGTCTTAAATAATTTCCTGACGCTGATTGCCCTATTGGCCACTTCTGTCCACTTGCCCCGTCCTCGGTTGTATTACCCACTGGTACTGCTGTTGAATGCGGGTGTCAGTGGCGCCTTTTTGGCCGATAATTTGCTGCTGTTTTTCCTCTTCTATGAATTGGAGTTGATTCCCCTCTATCTTTTGATTGCCATTTGGGGTGGGGCGCGGCGAAGTTATGCGGCCACCAAGTTTCTAATTTACACGGCCATTTCGGGGGTTCTGCTCTTGGCTGGATTTCTGGGGCTAGTGTGGTTAGCCCATGCCCCCTCCTTTGACTTTGACGCCCAATTATCCACCCTCTTGCCCCTAAGCTCACAACTTGTTCTGCTGGGGCTGATTTTAGTGGGCTTTGGCATCAAGATTCCCCTAGTGCCCTTCCATACTTGGCTACCCGATGCCCACGTCGAAGCCTCCACTCCCGTTTCTGTGCTGCTGGCAGGGGTGCTCCTGAAACTAGGGACCTATGGGTTAGTGCGCTTTGGGGTGCAGTTATTCCCGCAGGCATGGCAGGTCTTGGCGCCTGGGTTGGCCACTTGGGCGGTGGTCAGTGTTCTCTACGGTTCTCTGATGGCGATCTCCCAAACCGATATGAAAAAAATGGTGGCCTACAGTTCCATTGGCCATATGGGGTTTGTCCTCTTAGCCACTGCCACTGCCACACCCTTGAGCATGTTGGCCGCTATTGCCCAAATGATGAGCCACGGGCTAATTTCTGCGCTTCTCTTTTTGCTGGTGGGGGTTGTCTATGAAAAAACCGGCAGCCGCAACATTGAGGTACTGCGGGGATTGCTGAACCCTGAGCGGGGGCTGCCCCTGATTGGTAGTCTGATGATTGTTGGGGTCATGGCCAGTGGTGGTATCCCCGGCATGGTGGGCTTTGTGGCGGAGTTCCTGATCTTCCGCAGTAGTTTTCCCGCCTTCCCAGGGCAAACGCTCCTATGTATGGTGGGTACGGGCTTAACGTCGGTGTATTTTCTTCTGCTGGTGAACCGCGTCTTTTTTGGTCGTCTGCCCAATGAGTTGACAGATTTGCCGCCCGTTGCTTGGGGCGATCGCCTCCCGAGCCTCCTATTAGCCGCGCTAATTTTGATCTTAGGGGTTGTTCCCAACTGGTTGATCCATTGGAGTAAAACCACGGTTAGCCTTCTTGTTACTGCTGTTGCTACGCTGCCCACACCATGACCCTGACTACCGTTACTCCAACCTCCCTACATCAAGAACTGCGTACCGCCATCCTAGAGCGGTTGCTCCACGGTCAAGCCCTGTTACCGGATACACCAACCCATGTAATGGAAGTGGTGGGCATCCTCAAAAGCTATGGGGTAGTGCTCAAGGCCTATGCAGAAAATCTCTGCGACATTAGTGAGCGGCAGTTTCTTGTTCTCTTTCCCTTTTTCAAATACTTCAATGGCGAGATTACCATTCCCAAGCTGCTGCGCCACTGGTGGCACGACCGCATTAACTATGAATATGCTGAGTACTGTATGCGTGCCATGATGTGGCATGGGGGTGGCGGTCTTGATGCCTTCCTCGATTCGGCAGAATTTCGGCAATTAGCCGGCAAGGCGATCGCCGCCAAGCTGCGGGGCAACCCCCTAATGCAACTGGTGAATCGGCTTTTTCCAGAGTTTTTGCTGGAAACGGTGCGGATGCTCTGCTACTACAGTGGCTTGGGGCAGTTTTGGACAGTAATGTATCCCATCTTTCTCACCTTGAGCGATCGCTATGATGCGGGCGAGATTCGCAGCATTCCCGATGTGGTAGATCACATTCGGGCCGGTCTGATTGCCGCTGCCAATCGCCCCATTACCTATCGCGTCAAGCTCCACGGCCAGACCTACGAGATTCTCCCCGCCAGTGCTGGACTCACCTTTTTGCCAGACACAGCGATTCCCTATGTCGAAGCTGTGTTTATACGGGGCACCCCCTTCTTTGGCCTCATTTCCTTCAATGCCCAAGCCCAGCAAATTTCCCGCGATCCAGCGGAGTTTGGCTATGGCGCCCTGTTTGCAGATCCCATTCCCACAGGGGCGGCTGGTATTCCCCCCACGCTGCTAATGCAGGATATGCGCCACTATCTCCCCTCCTATCTTTTGGCGTTCTATCGTTGCCAAGGCCGAGGTGAAGATGATCTGCGAGTAAAAATTTGCCAAACCTTCCAAAAATCAATGTTTTGCGTCACCACAGCGGCAATCACTGCCCTAGCTCCCTATCCCTGGACAACCACCGACCCCCAAGAGCAAGCCGCCAATCGAGCATTCTACGAAACGTGGCTGGATCGCCTCGAAACCTCTCGCCTCTGGAATGTTCAAGTTAGCTAGGGCACGCTTTTAGCCCCTGAGGAGAACCTGGAATACCCCCCTGGAAAACTATCTGCGTGCCCTAAGGAGGAATTAAAGGTGTGACCGCGATAAGATAGTAAAGCAGTTCATCTTCCTTCACACTGACAATAAAATGACCCATATTGATTGGCTTGCGCAAACGGATCCGTTGGTTGCTGAAATGGTACAGCGGGAAGTCCAGCGGCAGCAGCAACACCTCGAACTGATTGCCAGCGAAAACTTTACTTCCCCTGCGGTGATGGCCGCTCAAGGGACGGTTCTCACCAATAAATATGCCGAGGGATTGCCGGGCAAACGCTACTACGGTGGCTGCGAATTTGTGGATGAAGTGGAGCAACTGGCCATCGATCGCGCCAAGGAACTCTTTGGTGCTGCCCATGCCAACGTTCAGCCTCACTCCGGTGCCCAAGCCAATTTTGCCGTCTTTTTGGCACTGCTCAATCCCGGCGACACGATTATGGGGATGGATTTGTCCCACGGTGGCCATCTAACCCACGGTTCTCCCGTCAACGTTTCCGGTAAATGGTTTAACGTCGTTCACTACGGTGTTCATCCTGAAACGGAACGCCTCGATATGGATCAGGTGCGGGATTTAGCACGGCAGCACCGTCCTAAGCTAATTATCTGTGGCTATTCCGCCTATCCTCGCATTATTCCCTTTGCTGAGTTTCGCCAAATTGCCGATGAAGTGGGGGCCTACCTCATGGCCGATATTGCCCACATTGCCGGTTTAGTAGCCAGTGGTTACCATCCCAATCCCGTACCCCTCTGCGATGTCGTGACAACCACCACCCACAAAACCCTGCGCGGTCCTCGCGGCGGCCTGATTCTTACCCGTGATGAAGAGTTGGGCAAAAAGTTGGATAAAGCGGTCTTTCCCGGTACCCAAGGGGGGCCACTGGAGCACGTTATTGCCGCTAAGGCCGTGGCTTTTGGTGAGGCTCTCAAACCAGAATTCAAAGCCTATTCTGGGCAAGTGATCCGCAATGCCCAAGCCCTCGCTGCGGGGCTGCAAGCGCGGCAACTGCGCCTTGTCTCTGGGGGCACCGATAACCATTTGATGCTCATTGACCTGCGATCGGTGAATCTAACAGGCAAAGAGGCCGATCGCCTGATGGGGGAAATCAACATCACCACCAACAAAAACACCATTCCCTTTGACCCTGCCTCTCCTTTTGTGACCAGTGGTCTGCGTTTGGGAACGCCAGCCTTGACAACCCGTGGCTTCACAGAAGTTGAGTTTGCAGAAGTGGCTGACATCATTAGCGATCGCCTGCATGCCCCAGAGGATGAAGCCATCAAAAATCGCTGCCGCGACCGGGTGGCTGCCCTCTGCGCTAAATTTCCCCTCTATCCCCACTTGCAATTGCCGCAACCAGTGCTAGCCTAAGAGGGGATGCTGCCAATACCCTGAGCAGATGCTGTACCACCTGATTGCCTTCCTTGCTGCCATTGCCGTTGTCCTCTTGGTCACCCCCCTTGTCAATGACCTTGGACATAAAGCAGGGTTTGTGGATCACCCCAATGAACGTAAGATTCATAACCGTCCCATGGTGCGCTTGGGAGGCGTCTCTATCTTTTTGGGCAATCTAGTGGGGCTGCTGATTGTTTGGAATGCGGGGGGGTTTGGTGTTCTGCCGCAGCCGGCGGAGTATGAAATTTGGGGGGTGACCTTAGGAGGGGTGGCCTTTTTTCTCATTGGCCTCGCTGATGATCTATTGACTTTGCCGGCGCTCCTGCGCCTTGCCCTGCAATTTCTAGTGGCGGCAATTGTTTGGGCAGTGGGCGTCAAAATTCGCATTATCACTGTGCCCTTTGTCGGCACCGTGGACTTAGGTTGGCTGAGTTTGCCCCTCACCACCGTCTGGCTTGTCGGCATTGCCAATGCCATTAACTTTATTGATGGTGTGGATGGGCTAGCGGCAGGGGTATCCGGCATTGCTGCCCTGGCAATGTTTTTTGTGTGTATGCTCATGGGGGAGCCGGAGGCGGGACTATTGGCCGCAGCCCTGGCAGGGGGGGCCTTGGGATTTCTGCGCTATAACTTCAATCCAGCCCAAATTTTCATGGGCGATGGCGGTGCCTACTTCATGGGCTTTACCCTTGCTGGCTTGGGGATCATTGGCCTTGTTAAGGCCTACACCGCGGTGGCGATTCTCCTGCCCCTATTGATTCTAGCGGTGCCCATTGTGGATACCTCAACGGTGGTTTTCAGCCGGCTGCGGCGGGGGCAATCTCCCTTTGCACCGGATAAGAGACACTTGCACCATCGCCTTCTCAAGGCAGGACTTTCGCAGCGGGTGACAGTGCTCTTTATTTACTGCTTGACCCTGTGGGTGGGCAGTCTTGCTTTAGCTTTGGCGGGTTTGCCGGGAGGATGGGGCTATGCCGTGGCAGCGTCTCTTCTGATGGGCTTTGCCTCGTGGTATGTGTGGCAACGGGTGCGCAGCAGCGAAAATGACTGAAACAATAAGTGCAGAAATTATTTGCGTAGGGACAGAATTGCTGCTGGGGGAGATTCTCAACAGTAATGCCCAATTTTTGGCCCAGCAACTGGCGAGCTTGGGTATTCCCCACTACTACCAAACGGTGGTTGGCGACAATCCGACTCGCATTAAAAAAGTGGTGGCCATTGCCTGCGATCGCGCCCGCCTCCTCATCTTTACCGGTGGCCTTGGCCCCACCCCCGATGATCTCACCACCGAAACCCTAGCGGATTTCTTTCAAGCCCCCCTAGAGGAACGTCCCGAAATTCTTGCTGATTTAGAGCGCAAATATGCCCAGCGGGGCGGCTTTAGTCCCAGTAACCGCAAGCAGGCTCTCCTGCCTGTGGGGGCGCAGATTCTCCCCAACCCCTTGGGGACTGCCCCCGGCATGATCTGGCAGCCGCGCACTGGCTTAACGATTCTCACCTTTCCCGGTGTCCCCGCTGAAATGAAGCAGATGTGGCACGAAACCGCCGTGCCCTTTTTGCGCTCCCAAGGCTGGGGCAAGGAAGTAATTTACAGCCGTGTACTGCGTTTCTGGGGCATTCCAGAATCCGTGCTTGCAGAAAAAGTGGCTGCCCAAATTGCCCGCGAGCATCCCACTGTGGCTCCCTATGCGAGCAATGGTGAAGCCCGTCTGCGCATTACCGCACGTGCCAAGGACGAAGCGGCAGCTCAGCAACTGATTCAGCCCGTCGAAGCCGAGATTCGCCAAATTGTGGGTTTAGACTGCTATGGTGCCGATGAGGATACCCTTGCCGGTGTGGTGGGGCGGCTGCTGCAGGAACGACACCAAACAGTGGCGGTGGCAGAGTCCTGCACAGGGGGTGGTCTGGGGGAGATGTTGACGCGCTTGCCAGGGAGTTCTCTCCATTTCAAAGGGGGCGTCATTGCCTATGCCAACGAAGTTAAGGTGAACTTATTGGGAGTGAATCCTCAGGATCTAGAGCAAGAGGGCGCCGTGAGTGCGGTGGTGGCCACCCAGATGGCGCTAGGCGTCAAGACGCGCTTGGCCAGTGATTGGGGTGTCAGTATTACCGGCATTGCTGGTCCGGGGGGAGCGACGCTCACTAAACCCGTGGGACTGGTCTATATTGGTGTCGCACTGCCCAATGGTGAGGTCATGACCCGGGAATTTCGCATTAGCGGTCAACGGGGACGGGATTGGATACGCTATCTGAGCACTATGAATGCCCTAGATCTCCTGCGGCGACAGTTGTTGGTGAATCCATGAGTCACGGTCTGCTCTGGTTACCCCTATTGGCGGTTTTTATTGTGCTGGCAGGGTTGGGTTGGGTCGAGTACCGCAAGCTGGAACACTATCGCCAGTGGGCACAGCAATTTGAAGCCAGTAAGTACGATATTGCTGCTGTTGTTGGTCAGCAGGGCGATCGCCTGACGTGGGGAGAACCAACCCCCAAGGGCATTGTTAATCTGCAAACCTGTCACTTATCAACAGTTCAAAGAGTTTGGGTCGAGTGTAGGGGCCAGGAGATTGAGACAGATACCAGCCCTGCCAAGGGCACCATTCATCTAGTGCTGCAAACCAACACAGGAGAGCACTGTCGCATTCCGTTCACAGAGCTGCCCCTTGCCTTCGCATGGCGCGATCGCCTGCAACCAAAACTTGCAGGTAAAATTGAGGGCGAGTTTGCATAAGTTCTAAACCCCTATGAAACGTATCGTGGCGTTGGTGCCCGGCGGCATTGGTGATCAAATCTTATTTTTTCCCACCCTTGATGATCTCAAAGCCCATTTTCCAGAGGCGCAGTTGGATGTGGTGGTTGAACCCCGGGCCGTGGCTGCCTACCAATTGAGTGGCAGTGTTCACCAAGTGATTCCCTTTAACTTCAAAGACCGCAATGCCCTGGCGGATTGGGCCAACCTGATTGGTACACTGCGGGAGGGAGAGTACGATGCAATTCTCTCCTTAGGGCGGAGTAAAGCGGTGCGCTTCCTGCTGTGGCTGACGGGGATTCCCAAGCGAGTCGGCTTTGCCAAACTCAATCCCTTGGGATTCCTCACCGATGCCATCCCTGTCAACCTTGAGCAGTACAGTGCCGCCACCTACCACGATTTACTCAAAGCCTTTGGGATCACTACCCCCTGTCCCTTGCCCAAGGCAGTGATTACCGCTGCAGATAGGCAGTGGGCAACCGCGGAGCAACAACGCCTAGGCCTTTCCGGTGGGTATCGTCTCTTGCACGGCGGCTCTAGTCAAATGGCCCTCAGCAAGGGGATTAACAAAATTTACCCCCCCACCCGTTGGGTTGAGGTCATCCAGACACTGGCACAGGAGGAGCCACATCTTCCTTTTATTGTGGTTTGTGGGCCTGAGGATCAAGGATGGGTGAGGGCACTGACGCAGGCGCTACCCAACATTAAAATTAGCTATCCTCCAGACTTGCGCAAACTGGCGGCTCTCATGCAACAGGCACAACAGATTCTCTGTACAGACAGTGGCCCGATGCACCTTGGGGTGGCAGTGGGTACCCCCCTTGTGGCGCTTTTTGGCCCTACGGATCCCGCCAAACTCCTGCCTGCGGATCCCCGTTTTCGTGCCGTCAAGTCCACCACAGGCAACATGGCCGATATTCCCGTTTCAGCAGTGATTGAGGCGGCTTGCCATGGCTAGACCGGCGGTCTTTCTTGATCGGGATGGCGTGCTGAACCAGGAGGTGGGCTACATTCATCACCTCGAGGACTTGCAGTTAATTCCGGGTGTTGCCCAGGCAGTCCGACGGCTCAATGATGCGGGGTGGTTTTGCTGCTTAGCTTCTAATCAGTCAGGTCCGGCGCGGGATTATTACAGCATCGATCACGTCCATGCTCTGCACCACAGACTTCAGGAGTTGCTAGCCGCCAGTGCCGGTGCGGTGTTGGATGCGGTTTATTTCTGCCCTGATCTCAGCCGTCCCGAAGGGGGAGTGGTTGCCGACTATGCGGGCTGGACAACCTGGCGCAAACCCAACACGGGAATGCTGGTGGCAGCGGCTTGGGATCATGACTTAGATCTCAGCCGCAGTGTGATGGTAGGCGACAAGGCCACTGATATTGATCTGGCGCGGAATGCTGGCTGCTATGGCATTTTAGTACAAACCGGCTTTGGCGATCGCGTCCTTGAGGGCAGTTATCAGCACGCCAGTCAACCCGATTACATTGCAGAGGACTTAGCCGCTGCCGTAGAGTGGATTTGTACTCACCTTGCCCCCCGTTAGGGATGACTTCATCGCCGGAGTATACCAAATTTCCCCTTGCCCTACTGTTGCTGGTGGTTCTGGGCTACGTACTTGTGGGCTGGTATTTGTCTGCCTATCCTTGGATGTGGTCGGCCTATGCTTCTTTTTTGCAGCTATTCTAACAGTGTTTCTCGTGGGTGGCACCTCTAGCCTCTTGCGATCGCGCCAGAGCAACCCTAGAAATATCTTTAGTAGCTTAATGATGCGCGTGGGCACCCCCAGTCTCTTTACAGTGCTGGTGCTGAGTACCGCTGTGACCCTTGCCATTATTGCCTTTCGGGTCTTTAGTGTGATTGCCATCCTCATTGGCACCGAAATTCTCGTGCGGATTGAAATGAAAGCCGCCGGCTACAAGAACTGGCAAATTATGCTAGTGGTCATTCAAATGGCGATTTTAGGGGTGTTCATTGGCCGGAGTATTGGGCACTACATACCATCCTCTCCAGAGCAATCATTATCGTTTCTCATCCTAAAGGAGTAAGTTTTCTAGAGCACGCAAATTAGTAATGCACAAGCAGTCTTGAGTGCGGCGAATAATCCCCTTACGCTCCAGTTTCCCCAGCACCCGTGTCACCGTTTCTCGCGCCATGCCACTCAGACTACTTAATTCACGGTGGGGTAGATTGGGAATTTCTAAGCCATCGGTTCCCTGTCGCCCTTGACCATCTGCCAAAAACAGCAGAATATCCGCCACCCGTGACATACTATCGGCTTCCCGCAGCCGCAGCCGCCGATTCACTTGCCGTAGCCGTCGTGCCATTAACTTGGCGAGGCGTATTCCTGCTTGGGGTTCAGTATTGACGAGATTGACAAAATCCGCCGCGGGCATGTTGGCCACAACCGTCGGTGTTAGGGTAATCACATCCGTTGAGCGGGGCACTTCCTCTAGGGGTGCCATTTCGCCAAAGAGTTCTCCAGGGCCAAGGATATTCAGGGTGATTTCTTTGCCATCCATGTTGTAGGTGCGAATTTTGACCCAGCCACTGAGAATAAAGTAAACCGATGTGCCCCAGTCATTCTCCAGCAGGATCACTCGGTTGGCAGGATGCTGACGTGTCACCACATGGGCTAGGGCTTTCTCTACCACCGCCTGCGGTAAATCCCGAAAAAAGGGCGTATTTTGCAACGATAATTCAGGTGCAGGAGAACTACGCCGTTGTTGCATAGAGGTCAAGGCCGAAAGGACGAGGGCAGAGGTTCAGCAGATAGGTGGTCAGATATGGCTCGAAATGAACACCTGTAATCTTAGCACTGCTATCTATAATCACAGTAAATGTATCTGTAACGTTAGAAAACGCGACCGTGGTCCAATAGTGACGACTGTTGATCTGAACTGTTAGGACATGCTGCCCCTCCCTGCCCTCTCAGTCACATGTACATATCTGTTATTAATCCCTGAAGCAGAGAAAGCTCTATAGATTGCCCTATTATCTGTTTTACTCAGGGTCTTAGGGAAACGACTGCGGAGTGTAAAGTTTATTAAAGACCTTGACTCCTTTGGTTAGCCTTCGTCACAATGAGTTTCATAGGTTGGGATTTGAATTTTATCCTCGTAAGCGGTTTGTCATAACTGCGAGTGAGTCGGTTGTGCCAATGCTAGAAACCCTTGAATTTGTTATTTATCCCGATGGCCGCGTCGTTGAAACGGTGACGGGAATTGCTGGGGCATCCTGTGCTGAGGTGACTGCTGCCATTGAAGCACAACTCGGATGTGTCATTAGCCAACAGCCCACCGCAGAATACTATGCTTCCCAAGAGGAAGAAAATCAATTGGTTGTTCAATCTGTCCCCTCCCAGTGGTAATCGTTGAGGATTGGTGATCCATGTCGCACTTCAGCCAAATCAAAACCCAAATTCGGAGTTTACCTGCTTTACAAGCTGCCCTAACGGACTTGGGCTTACCGTGGCAATCTGGCTCTCAAGAAGTGCGCGGGTTTCGCGGTCAAACCCAAACCGCTCAAGTGGTTGTTCCCCAAGAGAATGGCTATGACATTGGCTTTCGCTGGAATGGCACTGAGTACGAGCTAGTGGCGGATTTGGAGTTTTGGCAGCAGGCATGGTCAGTGGATCGCTTTTTGAATAAAGTTACCCAACGCTATGCCTACCATGCGGTGCTGCAATCTGCAACGGAACAGGGCTTTCAAGTGCAGGCCACAGAACAGCAGGCCGATGGTAGTGTCAAGGTCGTGCTGCAACGCTGGCGTTCCTAGCCTCTCACGCAAATGGATCGGCAGATGGGTCAGCCCCTTGGTTTAGAACCAGAGCTTGGTGGTCAACTGCGCCAAAGTGAATCTCGCAGTGGCTATGAACCTGAACTAGGGGGAGCCCATCGCCAACGCGGTGTCTATGTCGATGAAATTACCTGTATTGGCTGCAAACACTGTGCCCATGTGGCGCGAAATACATTTTATATCGAGCCTAACTACGGGCGATCGCGGGTGGTGCGCCAAGATGGTGACCCCCTTGAACTGATTCAAGAAGCCATTGATACTTGTCCCGTCGATTGCATCCATTGGGTAGATTACACGGAATTAAAACGGCTGGAAAAAGAGCGCCTCGACCAGGTAGTTCCCCTTGCCGGTTTTCCCATTGATCCAGCCACTACACACCGCAAGAAACGGCGATCGCCCCCTAGGGCTAAATAGCATCTTCAGGCATCACAATGAGCGTTGTTCCCTGACGGCCAATGACAATCACCCGCTGATGTTCGGGAATGACCAAGTGGGGATCGTCACAGCGAGCCTGCCAAGAAATCCCTTCGTACAGTACTCGCCCCGTTTCGCCAGCGGGAATTCTCGTGATTGTTTTGGCCTCGGCGGCTTCCTTGAGCACTGGCGGAACTCGCTTCGGTTGATAGCGCCGCAACAGAAAGACCACAACAATGGAGAGCACCATCCAAAGGAGAATTTGTACTGAAAAGCTGGGAATTAGGAACGAGAGAAATGCAACAATAAGAGCACTGAGGCCGATGGTGGCTTCCATAAAAGCCGTCGGCAAAACAAGCTCCATCACAAAAAGGATGATGGCAAGAATTAACCAAATCAAAAAGGGAGACAGGGGCATTGCTCTTATCACCCAAGATGGCTACTTCAACAATAGCTTAAACTTCCCTGATCCAGTGGGCGGATTTAACTAGTTTGAATACTTCAATGCTCGTCAAAAGATCAATGCTGGTCAAAAGAGCTCTACTGGAACTTACAAGGGTGACCCTGCGTCAGGGGAGCTAGCGCTCAAGGGAGACTCCTCCAATTCTGTACAATGATGAATTTGATGAATTTAATGAGGCAAACAACAATGACGGATCTATTTATCCCCCTGCTGGTGGGACTCTTCACCCTTGGACTGTTGACGAGTTGGCTATGGCGACCGACAGCAACGCCGATTTCCCGTGCTGAACAGGCCAATACCCCTAATTTTGTTGCCGATGCCCCACCGCCGGATGATGAAGGTACACCGCCCCGCCGTGGATAGGCGAGGATTTCCCTAGAAGATTCTAGAACTGGCTAATGGAGTGATCAAGCAGCTTTGGTCAGCAGCACAGCAGTTTCAGGCGGGTTTCTTTGCCTTTGGCCGTGGTCTTTTTTTATAGCCCGTTATCATCTTTGGGGCTATGTGCTGTTACCTGCCTTCTTGAGCCTCCTTCTGGGGGTAACGCTCATCATTGCTGCTTTCTGGGCTGTTCAAGTCGTTGGCAATTATTGGTTTGTTGCTGAGGAATGGCAGTGGCTCTACCAAGGGTTCATTGATATTTTGGCAACCCTCCTTGCTGTCTTTTTAGCCCTGATTGGCTATCAAACACTGATTCCCCTTGTGGTGATTCCTTTCCTTGGCCCCCTGCTTAACCGTGTTGAAAAAATTACCACGGGACAAACAATCGAGGTGGGGTGGCAGCGTGATTTATGGAATGCCGTTGTCGGTAGCTGGTTTGCCCTGCGGGATGCGGTGGTGCAGGTGATTTTTCTGCTGCTTTCATTTTTAACGGGACCACTGCAACCTGTCGTGATGGCGATCGTCAATAGTTTCTTTCTAGGGCGCGGCAGTTTTGATTACCTCCTTGAAAAACACAGCACTTCTTTAAGGGAGCGCAAACTTTTGACCCGTGCCTATAGGCCACAGATCTATGGCCTTGGTTTGGCGCAGTTTTTGGGGCTGTTGATCCCCTTAGTTGGTTTGGTACTGGTACCGGCAGTGGGGGTGGTGGCTGCTGCTTTGCTCATTCAAGATCATCCACCGCAACAACAGTTGATGGCAGCGAATGCGGTTTCTCGGCGTTGATCTGGCTTGGCAAGGAGGGGCATCAGGGTACTGCTGTTTGCAGTGGCAGGGGCAAGATTTGGCGGTGGTTGCCCTCGATCGCGCCTGTGATACGCAGGAACTCTTGGCATGGATTGAGCGGGATGCACCCTCTGGGCAAGCAGCAATGGTGGCGGTGGATGCGCCCCTAATTATTCCCAATCCCAGGGGTATGCGCTCCTGCGATCGCCAGTCCCATCAAGTCCTTGGGCGCTACCATGCTGGCTGTTATCCTGCGAATCAGCAGTCCCCCTTTGCAAGCCACACCACGGGTTTCAGTGAAGCCCTCAGCCAACGGGGCTTTCACCATGCCCCTACCATCGGGCCGCAGCAATCGGGACGGTTTCAAATTGAAGTCTTCCCCCATGCTACGGCGATCGCCCTCTTTGAGCTTGATCAAATCATCAAGTACAAAAAAGGCCGCCTTGCAGAGCGACGCAGGGGGTTAGCTCGTCTTCGAGAGTTAATGACAAGCCGCCTTTGCCACTGTGAGCCGTCCCTAAGGTTGCAGTTCCCGGAAGCACTGCCCACCAGTGGGCGCGATCTCAAAGGGCTGGAAGATCAACTGGATGCGATTCTCTGTGCCTATACAGCAGCCTATTGGTGGTACTGGGGGAGCGATCGCCACTGGGTGTTCGGCACCGAGTCATTTTCACCAGCGCCAGCAACCACCGAGGCCTACCTCACAACAGGATATATCGTTGTTCCCCGTCGCTAACTTTCACGATTGCGGTAGCGCTGCAGTTCCGTGCGTAGGGCCGCAATTTCAGCGCGCAAATCATCAATCAGAGCTTGCCAATCCACCCGTTGGCTCCCCCGCGGCACCACCATTTCGGCTTCTTGGCGGGCACGAGTCTGTACCTCTTCCATGAATTCATGGAGCCGCTGCCGCTGCTCGGCATCAAATCGCCCCACTTGACTTAGGAATTCGACAAACAAATGCTGCGCCTGATCACGCAGGAGCGTTGCGGTCGCTCGACCAAGGAAAAAGGCCTCCAGCGGCGATTGACTCATAGGAGTGTCGTTCCTCATAGGTTGCGTCTCTCAATCCCTGAGTGTAACAAAGTTTTACAGTCAACAGGCCTTGCCTTGTCCCCATTCCCCAGCTTTTTCCTATAGAAGAGATAAGAAACTCTTTGACATTTTACTAGCCAAGTTATCCCCAGAAAAGCATAGAATTACTTCAATTAAATCTCCTCTTATCATAGCTATAAGCAAGGTACAAGGATACTCCCTCAGGGCTAGGGGTTCCTCTCAATCATGCTCTAGCTATGAAACCCTCTCTAAATTCGCCAAAAGGGACAGAAATGCTAACCAATTTAGTTAATCGAGTTCACTTTCGCTATTGGCGTGGCGATCTCTTTGGTGGGCTAACTGCCGCCATTGTTGCCTTGCCAATGGCCTTGGCCTTTGGGGTCACCTCTGGGGCTGGTGCAACGGCGGGACTCTACTGCGTGGTCTTTCTTGGCTTTTTTGCAGCTCTTTTTGGGGGCACGCCAACACTCATTTCCAATCCCACAGGGCCAATGACCGTCGTGATTACGGCAGTGATCACCCGACTGACCAGTGAATATCCCGAACAGGGGTTATCCATGGCCTTTACGGTGGTGATGCTAGCGGGCTGTTTTCAAATCCTCTTTGGTCTGTTGCGGCTGGGCAAATACATCACCCTCATGCCCTACACCGTGATTTCTGGCTTTATGTCGGGGATTGGCCTGATCATGATCCTGCTGCAAATTGGCCCACTGTTGGGGCACAGCAGTAAAGGTGGGGTCTTGGGGGCAGTGCAAAACTTGCCAGAGTGGATTCAAACACTGAACCCAGCGGCCCTTACTTTGGGCTTATTCACCCTTGGACTCATTTATTTCACACCCCAGAAAATTCGTCGGCTTGTGCCGCCACAGCTCCTCGCCTTGGTTTTGGGCACGATTCTATCAGTGGTCTTTTTTGCGGATGCCGGTTTGGCCCGCATTGGCACAATTCCCACTGGTCTGCCAGAGTTTGTGCCGCCGACTTTTACGCTGCCTGCTCTGAAAACGATGATTGTGGACGGGGCAATGCTGGGGATGCTCGGCTGTATTGATTCGCTCCTTACCTCGGTGATTGCCGATAGCATTACCCGTACCCAGCATGATTCCAATAAGGAACTGATTGGCCAAGGTATTGGTAACCTGCTGTCTGGCTTGTTTGGTGGTCTGCCCGGTGCCGGTGCCACGATGGGCACAGTGGTGAATATTCAAGCGGGAGGACGCACCTGCTTATCGGGTATGATCCACGCCGTGATTCTGCTGATGGTGGTGCTGTGGGCTGCACCGTTGACGGAACCGATTCCCAATGCAGTCTTGGCGGGGATTTTAATCAAGGTGGGGATTGACATCATCGACTGGAATTTTCTCAAACGTGCCCACCTCCTGTCGCTGCGGGCGGCTTTCATTATGTATGGCGTGATGCTGCTGACTGTCTTTGTGGACTTAATTGTAGCTGTGGGGGTTGGGGTCTTTATTGCCAATATGCTGACGATCAAGCGCTTGGCGGATCTGCAATCGGAGGAGGTGAAGGCGATTACCCACGCTGATGATCAAGCACCCCTGACCGCCGAGGAAAAAGCACTCTTCCACGAAGCTAAGGGTCAACTGTTGCTCCTCCACCTTGGGGGCCCGATGAGTTTTGGCTCCGCTTGGGCAATTTCGCAGCGGCAGGCAATCATGGCGGACTATAGGGTGCTGATTCTGGATGTCAGCAGTGTGCCGCTGTTGGGGGTGACGGCAGCGCTGGCCATTGAGTCGCTCATCCAAGAGGCGCAAAAGCATGGTTTAGCGATTTTTCTGGTGAATGGTTCGGCAGATAAGGTGCAACAGCGGCTCCAACGCTTTCGCATTTTGGATCGGTTGCCCGCTGATCATGTGGTGAGCGATCGCCGACAAGCCCTTGAAAAGGCCATCCAGTTTCTTCGCCAACCAAAGGAATTGCTGAAGGTGACAACGGGTAGCTAGGAATAGCGGGAGACGGCAGGGTTTCCCTGCACATACCACCGCCACGGAATCTCCTGCCCCTGGGAAATGCCAATGCGGGTGGTCTGCACCACCGGGTCTGTCAGGGGCTGGGGTGGTTTTTCTAACCAGAGACCGCTCTCTTGCCCTAGCATCAGGCCAGAAAGCCGGCGATCGATCCCCAGGACTCGGCACAGTTTTCCCGGACCAGCGGCCCTAGGGGGCGGCAAGGGCGGGCTGAGCATCTCTAGGGCACGAATGAGAACAGCACTGGCAAAGTTTGGGCGATCGCTAGCGATATTCAAGCAGTGGTGAATGCCATAGATTTGATAGACATAGATGGTGCCCGGTGCCGCAAACATGGGAGCATTGCGAGCAGTTTGGCGACGGTAGCCATGGCAAGCGGGATCCCCTGCCATATAGGCCTCGGTTTCGACAATGCGGCCACGGTAGAGCTGACCATTGGCCTGTTGGCGCACGAGAATACACCCCAGTAATTCTTCAGCGACCACTGGGGCAGGACGAGCAAACCAATCAAGGGGCAGACACTGGTCTTGCTCAATGGAAACTCTGTTCAAGCCACAAATCCTCCATCAAGGCATGGCGTAGCGGCCCATTCAAGCCAGAGACGGTGTAGAGCATTGCTTCGCGATAGAGACGCTGCACGGTGTGACTCAACATTAAGGCACTGCCACCCGTTGTAATCAGGGCAGCTTGAGCTGCTTGGACGGCAAGGTGGATGGCGGCGGCGCGCAGTTGGGCATGGTAGGGGGGATTGACCTCCTCTAGCTCCCTTTGAATCTGGTCGTAAAGGCGGTGCCAGCGATCGCGCAAGTGGTGATAGAGGTCTTTGGCGTCGACACTCTCGGCTAGAATCTGCAAACTAGCACGGGCACAGCCCATGGGGGCGGCACTGCCCCGCAGCAACTGCTGGCGATCGCGAATAGCCAGCCAATCTGCCGCAGCGATACCCACCACCTCTGCCGGCGGGACTAACCAATCCACCAGCTCTGCCTGCACCGTTTGGGTTGAGGGCACAGCAGCTAGAGGTAGGGGCAATGAGAGGTGCAAAATGCCGCCGCCGGCCTGTTGGGCGTTGATAAAAGGCATGAGGGCAAAGAGAATACGCTGATCCGGTAGGGGAGCGGCAGCGATAAACATTGTCATGTGCTGAAAACCACTGAGCCAGGGCAACGTTCCCCGCAGGAGATAGCCCTCACTGGTGGGTTGAGCTTGCAGCTCCCCTAGGTTGTGGCGCAGATGGGAAAAGCTGATACCCACCAACACCTGCCCCTTCATTAAGTCCGCCAAGTAGGCTTGGGCAACGCTCCCTTCAGGGTGTTCGAGAATGATGCCCAAGGCGGATTGATGTTGTGCCACCAAAAAGGCAAGGGCACCGGAGGTTTGTGCCAGTTGTAAGCTCAAATGCCACAGCGTACGGCGATCGCACTCCAATCCCCCGACTGCTTTGGGTACCCCCAAACGAAAAATGCCCAAGTTTCCTAAGGCTTGCAGGCTCTCCGATAAAAGGGAGTTTTGCTGATCAAGGCGGTTGGCCATGGGAGCGACCACGCCAGTGAGGTATGTCTGAATGTCCTTGAGAAGAGGCTGCGCTGCCAAATCAGCAAAAGCTAGGGCATCCATAGCTCAGGAGTAGGCCAGATGGGCACGGGGGTTGTAGGACTCAATGGCCTGAAGCTGCCGGTAGAGATCCCGTTCGGCATCGCTCAGTTGGGGCGGCAGCGTAATTACAATTTCCACCAGTTGGTCACCGCGATCGCCATCGGGACGAGGGTAGCCTTTACCCGCCAGTCGCAAACGCTGTCCTGTCCGTACCCCTGCTGGAACCATCATTTTTACCCAACCATCCAGGGTCGGAGCTTCAATTTGCCCCCCAAGGGCAGCCTCACTGGGGGTCACGGGCAGTTCACAGACAATGTCATAGTCCTCCAGGCGAAAGAGGGGATGGGGAGTCACTTGAATTTTCAGATAAAGATCACCGCCACCAGTGCCTTGACCCCGCAGCCGAATCCGCTGACCGGTAACCATCCCCGGTGGCAGCGTCACTTCTAGGGAGCGCCCATCTCCAAGGCGAATCCGCTCCCGTCCTCCTTCGTAGGCTTTTTCGAGGGGGATTTCTAGGGTGGCTTCAGCATCGCGACGACTCACAGCGGTATAGACGGTTTTGACGGTGCCGGGGCGAAAGTAGTCTGTCTCTATGGTAGACGAGCGACGGGGGGGATCCGCAGAAACCGTAGAAGTGCGGGGCGATCGCCGACCCAACAGTTGATCCAAAAACTCTTGAAAATTATCTTCACTGAGGTCGGGTTCTTCCCTAACACTAGTACCATTGCGACGAGCCATAGGGGTGCGTTGGGAAGGGCGAGTGCGAAAGCCAGGCTGTGACCAATATTCACCGTAGCGATCGTATTGCTCACGGCGAGCCGGATCACTGAGGACTTGGTAGGCTTCACTAATGTCTTTGAACTTCTCTTCAGCGGCGCGATCGCCGGGATTCAGATCGGGATGATACCGCCGAGCCAGCCGCCGATAGGCGCGCTTAATCTCCTCAAGGCTGGCATCCCGATCCACGCCCAAAAGCTGGTAGTAATCTCGAAAATTACGCATCGACAGTCCTAATCTACACTCACAGTTGCCGCAAAGAATACAAAAAAGCCCTACCAGTCGTCGTCATCCCAATCGTCCCATGGGGCTGAATCACTGCGCTGGGAGTAGCTGCGGGAACGCCGCGTGCGGGGTGGCTCATCCCATTCATCCTCATAATTATCGCGCCGCCGCTCTCGACCCCGCACCGCATCGAGACCTTTATTCACCGCTTCCCTAAGGTTGGGCAGCTTAAAGATCTCTTCATCGTCTTCCGCCTCCTCTTCCCTCAGGCGCAGTTGACGGACAAAGTCGTAGAGCCGCTCTTCAAGGGCAGCGTAGGTGAGGTCAATCTGGCGATCGTCCTCATTGCGAATGGCCTCCTGCAATTGCCGCACTAGAGCCTCAATACCACGGCGCTGCTCAGCGGCAAATTGATAGCCAAATTCCTGAGCCGCTTCCCGCAATTGGCGTTCAGCTCGGTTCATCAAATCCTGGGCGCGGTTGCGCTTCTCAATGCGGGCCCGCCGCTGGCGATCGCCCGCTGCATTGGACTCAGCATCCAAGAGCATCTGCTGAATTTCCTCTTCACTCAGGGTTGATGCCCCCTGAATGACCACACTTTGCTCACGGCCGCTAAAGCGATCCAAGGCCACCACTTGGAGCAGGCCATTGGCATCCAAGTCAAAGGACACTTGAATTTGGGGCACCCCCCGAGGCGCTGGCGGAATGCCGGTTAACTTAAAGCGTCCCAGGGACTTATTGTGGGCTGCCAGTTCCCGCTCCCCCTGAACCACGTGGATTTCTACTTGGCTTTGGTTATTTTCTGAGGTTGAAAAAATATCGGAGCGACGCACCGGAATCGTCGTATTGCGGGGAATCAGCACCTTAGTCACGCCGCCAATGGTTTCCACCCCTAGGGAAAGGGGCGTTACATCCAACAGCAGGATATCTTTCACATCCCCTGCGAGAATCCCTGCTTGAATCGCAGCACCGACGGCCACCACTTCATCGGGGTTGACATTTTGCTTCGGTTCACGGCCAATCATCTGCCGCACCAGATCCTGCACCATGGGCATTCGCGTCGCACCACCCACAAGTACCACGGCATCAATTTGACTGGGGGTTAAATGGGCGTCCATCAGGGCCTGTTCGACCGGATAGCGCAGCCGTTGCAGTAGGTCTTGGCTAAGGTCCTCAAATTGGCGACGACTGAGGGTGGTTTCAATGTGTTTCGGCCCCTCTGCTGTGGCAGTGACAAAGGGCAGATCGATATTGGTTTCCAGTAGGCCGGAAAGTTCAATTTTGGCTTTTTCGGCAGCATCAGTGAGCCGTTGCAGCGACTGGCGATCGCGCCGTAAATCAATGCCTTCCTTAGCAAGGAAGTCTTCGGCTAGCCAGTCCACAATCAACTTATCAAAGTCATTGCCCCCCAGTTGAGTATCGCCGCTGGTGGCCTTCACTTCAAACACGCCATCACCGACCTCGAGAATGGAGACATCAAAGGTGCCACCGCCCAGGTCAAAAACGAGAATCGTCTGCTCCTGCTGGCGATCGAGACCATAGGCCAGCGCTGCCGCGGTGGGTTCATTGATAATGCGCCGCACATTGAGACCCGCAATACGTCCAGCATCACGGGTCGCTTGCCGCTGCGAGTCATTAAAGTAGGCGGGTACAGTAATCACCGCATCGGTGACGGGTTCCCCTAGGTAGCGGCTGGCATCCTCCACCAGCTTGCGCAAGACCATGGCTGAAATTTCTTCGGGGGCAAATTCCCGTTGCAGCCGTGGGCACTTGATGCGCACTTTCCCCGATTCATCGCGGCGAATCGTATAGGGTACCCGCTTGGACTCCGCCGTTAGTTCACTGTATTCGCGGCCAATAAAGCGCTTCACGGCATAGAAGGTGTTTTGGGGATTGAGCACCGCCTGCCGTCGCGCCAACTGCCCCACAAGGCGCTCGCCGTCTTTGCCAAAGGCCACCACAGAAGGAGTGGTGCGGGAGCCTTCTGCATTGGCAATCACAACGGGTTTTCCCCCTTCCAGTACAGCAATGACGGAATTGGTTGTCCCCAGATCAATGCCAACAATTTTGCCCATGCCGCTTGAACGACTCCGCACTGGTTAGAATAAATGAATAGCGTTATAGTAACGGATTATTTACCCTTTGTTACGCTTATTCGATTGTACGAGATCTGCCCCAGACCGTCAGAATCACTCTTTCCCCTGTGCTGCGCGATCGCTACAACGATATGGACAACTTCCGTCCCCCCACCTCACCTTTACCGCTGCTCATCTGTGGATTCTAACGGTTAAGATGACAGGCAAGAGGTTGCAGCACAGCTTATCAACTGTTGCTACGCCCAATTCCGAGAAGGAGACTGTTCTATGCTACACCGCAAGCTTTATCAACTCTATACCGACGGCCAAGAAGTCTGGATTTACTTGCGGGATCAACAACGCCTGATTGACCGGGCACGCATTGTGGACATCGAAGGAAATGTGGTTACCATCCGCTACGAAACGGAGGAAGACGACGAAGTGTGTGCTTGGGAAGAGATCGTCAATATCGAAAGTATTGGCTCCATTTCACGGCGGCTCGCAGCAGTTCCCCGAGGCTATGCAGAGCTACCCATTGCTGATGAATGTCCAGAGGCGGAGCAACTGCCGAAGCATTCCTCGGAAACCGAACACGAGCGTTAATTCTTACTCATGCGCTCAGCCCCCGTTGTGGAGGAAATAGCCACGATTGATGCCCAGTATATGGGGCGCTGCCTTGAGTTAGCGGCTCGGGCCAAAGGCCGCACGGCTCCGAATCCCCTCGTGGGCTGTGTGATTGTGGCGGAGGGACGCGTCATTGGGGAGGGGTTTCATCCCAAGGCAGGGGAACCCCATGCCGAGGTCTTTGCCCTGCGCAGTGTCAGCGAGAGCGATCGCCCCCTCCTCAGCAAGGCCACCCTCTACGTCAACCTTGAACCCTGCAACCACTATGGCCGCACACCCCCCTGTACCGAGGCAATTGTTGCTGCTGGTATTCCCAAGGTGGTGGTGGGCATGATTGATCCGAATCCTCAAGTAGCCGGAGCAGGGGTAGAGCGGCTGCGCGCAGCGGGCATAGAAGTCACTGTTGGCGTGCGGGAAGCAGACTGTCAACGCCTGAACGAAGCGTTTGTCCATCGGGTGCGCTACCAGCGTCCCTTTGGCATTTTTAAGTACGCCATGACCCTCGATGGCAAAATTGCCTCTAGGGCAGGTCATAGTCTCTGGGTGAGTGGCGAAGCCGCACGCGCCATGGTGCATCAACTGCGCTCTGAATGCGATGCTGTCATTGTGGGGGGCAATACCGTGCGGCTGGATAATCCCCTCTTGACCTCCCGCCATGAGCACAATCCCCTACGGGTGGTGATGAGCCGTACCCTTGATCTGCCGCGGGATGCCTCTTTGTGGGAAACAACCACCGCTGCGACCTTGGTGGTTACTTCCGCTTCGCCCCAGCATCCCCTAATTCCCCAACTGCAGGCACAGGGTGTGGAGGTGGTGCACCAAGAGCCGCTAACACCGACCGCCGTTATGGCACTGCTTTATCAACGGGGCATCATGACCGTGCTTTGGGAATGTGGCGGTTCCCTCGCAGCGGCAGCGATCGCCGAAGGCATGGTACAGAAGGTGTGGGCGTTTATTGCGCCAAAAATTATCGGTGGCTTCGATGCCCCCGCCCCAGTGGCCGATTTAGGCTTAACCAAAATGCATGAGGCCTTGTGCCTAGAGGACGTGACTTGGCAAGCCGTGGGCGAGGACATTCTCGTAGTGGGCTACCTACCGTCTAGGCCTCCGGTTCCGTCACTTCAATAATGGTGCAGCCCGTTTCTGTGGGGGGGGTATCCGCCTGCTCATAGAGCAAATCAATCCACAGGGACTCTGGGTAAGGCTTACGGCTAGAGACATAAAAAAGCCAATGCTGGCTGACGTTGAGGGACTCGCGCCGCAGCTTGGCCATTGCAGGGGTTGTAATCAGCCGTAAGGCGGCGTTGGCATTGCGCCACTGCTCAATAATTCCAGCGGCGACCCGCAGGATTTCCCCCTGGCTATTTTCTAATTCCAAAATGGCATCAATGTGGATACTCTCCCACCAGTGCCGTGGATCCCTGAGATCCAATCCTTGGCCATCCATATAGTCAATCAGGTTGGGGAGATGTGCGCGAATGAAGTTTTGGACAACACTAAATGGAGGAAAAGGGCGCAAAACTTTGAGGTGGCTCGCTGTTTGTTGAAACCACAGCTTGTGGTAAGTCATGGGAACGAAGCTCCGTCAGAAAGGCGATCGCCAAAAATCGTTACAAACTCGTTTATTCTACCAAGCAAGCTTGCTTTGATTGTCCCTAGGAGCAAAGATGAATATGTGCCACTTTTAACTCAATTTGGCACAAGTGTTATAGGACAATTTGGGTGTAACAGCCAACGATAAGAAGGATATCAACTCAGTTAAATTATTAAAAAAATTATAAATACTGATTGGCTAACTTTACTCTACTTATTCATTTATTGGCAATAACGATTTTTCTTTCACGGGCACTAATCCAGCTCAAGTCAGGATGAATTCAGGTTTTTTGATTATTAGCCAGCAGGTAGAAAATTCGTATTTTTATTTTACAGCAGATAACTCATCCCCCAGAGATGGCAAAGCAAGGCAGAGGGGAGACTTGTCATTTGGTTGGGGATTGGGTAAAGTCACCTAGAAGTTTCGTCGTGGTGCCAAAACACCCTTTGCATCAACAACAGATTGGGACAGTTTTAGGCATAGCTGCGGCGAGTGGCCTCCGGCTACCTTGAAGCATTGCCCATGATGTGTGTTCTCAGTTCACTGCTTTGTTGAATCACTGTAGATTTTGTGTGCGAGGAGGATTACCTTGAGCAACAATAGTTTGACCTCTACCGCCTCTCAGGATGCACCGCTTGTGTCTGCTGCTATGCTTGGTCGTTCGCTGCGCTCCCTTTGTTCCTATCTGCCCCTGCTGGGTACCTTTGTTCTGATTCAGCCTACCCACGCCCTTGATCTGACCACTCTTGCGAACGATCTGGGTTCAAAGGACGTGCGCCCCGAATCTCTCAGCATGCCCTCTCTTTTCAGCCCCGAAAGCCAAGACTCCCCTGCTGAATTTGAAAATCTTTTATCCGCCGACAAAACCAACTTCCTCGTGGATGTTAGCCAAGGGGCATGGCAACGCACTATCCAGCCGCAGGTGAGTTTTGCCCCGCTCTCCCTGAGAAGACCAGCGCTGACCCTTTCTGCCTCTGCTTCCTTTGACCACCTCAGTCGTCCATTTGAACCCACCTTCAAAGTGGTGGATCGTCGGGTTCGCACTAATAGCTTGGCAGATCTGGTGACTCAAGCCACCACCTCTGTTGTTGCTTCCTTGGCCATTGATACCCCCTTTGGGATGGGTGGCTCTTTGGAACAAACCACGGCCAACGTTGAACCACAATTCGCCGAGGGGGAAACCACGCCCCTCTCCGAGCGGGTGACATTTGTGAATTCCTCAGCAGCACCTACTTCCACTTCAACCCTAGGGTCTGTCCCCTTTGGGCGTGCTTCTGAGCGGCAGCGTCGCACTAGCCCTGCTCTGCTTGCAGTCCAGCAAACCCCTACTCGCCCGGCTCTACTCCAGCCTAGCGTTGTGAGGCGCCCGCAAACAACAACGGTAACGGTACCCACCCCTGCCGCTGTACAACCCATTGCGCCCCCTGTGCCCGTCAAGGTGGCACGCTCAATTATCAATCCACCGTTACCCAGTCCTCTTGACTTACCCCCTCTACCGAACGCCGATCGCTTCCTGCCGAGCCTAACCACGAACTTTATTTGGCCGGCGCGGGGGGTGTTGACTTCTGGCTTTGGCCCCCGCTGGGGACGGATGCACCGGGGGATTGATATTGCGGCTCCCATTGGCACGCCCATTTATGCTGCCGCTGCCGGTGTGGTCACCTACTCCCAGTGGAACTCTGGTGGCTACGGCAATCTGGTGGAAATTCGCCACGCCGATGGGACGCTGACGCTCTATGCCCACAACCATCGCAACTTGGTACGTGTGGGTCAATACGTTGAGCAGGGTCAGCAGATTGCCGAAATGGGCAGTACTGGACGCAGCACAGGCCCCCACGTCCACTTTGAAGTGCATCCCCAAGGGCAGGGGGCTGTTAACCCAATGATCTTCCTGCAACGCAGCCAAGGGTAGTCATTGACGGTCTATTTTGTGGGTGCGGGGTTAGGTACCCCCGACTCTCTCACGCTCGAAGCATGGACCTGCCTTCAGCAGGCGCAGGTGGTTCTTTACGATGCCCTGCTCTCCCCTAGCCTCCTTGAACTCACCCCCGCTGATTGCTTGCGGGTGGCGGTGGGCAAGCGCGCAGGAACTGAGGCCGTTCCGCAATTGGAAATCAACCGCCTTTTAGTGGCCTACGGCCAGCAGTATCGGCGGGTTGTTCGTCTCAAAAGTGGCGATCCGGGGCTGTTTGGCCGTTTGCATCAGGAACTTGAGGCTGTTTTGGGGGCAGGTTTAGAGGCTGTGGTGATTGCGGGGGTGTCCTCAGCGCTGGCGGCACCTTTATTGGCTGGCATCTGCGTGACAGCAAAGGACGTGAGTCAGTCCGTAGCCATTCTGTCGGGGCATGCACCGGAGACACTTCCCTGGCCAGCGATCGCCCAAATGGAGACGCTGATTTTTTTGATGGCCACCCGTTCCCTGCGATATATTGCCGAGGAATTGCTGCGGCAGGGGCGATCGCCCACCGAAGGATTGGCGATTCTGCAATGGGCGGGGCAACCCCAGCAACAATTCTGGTTTGGCACCCTAGAGACCTATCTGAAGACGCCTCACTTTCCAGACATGGCTCCTGCGGTCGTTGTCATTGGCGCGATCGCCCAAAAACGCTACCCGTTGGCTAGTCTAGATCTGGTCTTTCCTGAATTTTTGAGGATTTCCCCATCATCAATGTCTCCCCTCTACGGCAAAACGATTCTCGTCACTCGTGCGGCAGCTCAAGCGAGTGAGTTTACTCAGCAACTTATAGCAGCCGGTGCCACCGTTTTAGAAATGCCGACACTGGAAATCGTTCCCCCTAGTTCTTGGCAGCCCCTCGATCGGGCCCTGGCAGAACTCGATACCTTTGACTGGCTGATTCTGACTTCCCACAATGCCGTTACGTTTTTTATGAAACGGTTACACAGTCATGGCAAGGATAGCCGTGCCCTCGCGGGTCTCAAGATTGCTGTCGTCGGTGAAAAAACTGCCCAAACCCTTAGCAGTTACGGCTTAGGGGCTGACTTCACCCCCAGGGAATTTGTCGCCGATGCCCTAGTGGTAGAATTCCCAGAACCTGTGGCCGGGTTGCGTTTTCTTTTTCCACGGGTTGAAAAGGGCGGACGACCCGTCCTAGGGGAGGCCTTTACGGCGGCTGGGGCTGAGGTGGTTGAGGTGCCTGCCTACAATTCATGCTGTCCCCAAACCGTTGATGCCCAAGTTTTAGGAGCGCTGCAAGCGGGTCAAGTGGATATGGTCACGTTTACCAGTTCTAAGACGGTGAAACACTTTTGCCAATTAGTGGGTCCTCAGGCGGCAGAGTTACTTCAGAATGTGCAGATTGCCAGTATCGGGCCGCAAACCTCCCAAACTTGCCGTGAGCTCTTGGGACGAGTGGATACTGAAGCCACAGAGCATACCCTGGAGGGACTCCTTCAGGCATTATTACGGATAGCTTAGGACTTGGGGATAAAGAAGGTACCTCAATCCGCTAGTGTGAAAAAAGGACTGTTGTAAAGCAATTGTGGAGCATGACCCACGCAACCGATGTGTTGACGCTTGGCCGTTGGATGGCGGCGGATTTTAGTAACCAAGCGCAAGCCTTTGAGAATCCTCCCTTCTATGCCCATATTCGGGTGTGTATGCGTCCCCTTCCCAGTGGTGTTCTGGAGGGTATTGCCCTTTATGTGGAACAGGCCTATGACTATCTCCTAGGCGTCCCCTACCGCACACGGGTTTTGGAACTAGTGCCCGCCAATGATCACATTGTCATTAAAAATTATGTACTCAAGGATGAAAAACGCTTCTTTGGGGCAGCTCGCGATCGCCAGCGGCTTCAGGCCATGCGAGCCGATGATCTTGAACTCCTCTGTGGCTGCAATATGCTCACCTACTGGACAGGGCATAGTTTTCGCGGTGAAGTGGAGCCGGGCAAAGCCTGTAAAGTTGTGCGTAAGGGACGGGAAACCTATCTCGATAGCACGTTTGAAATTGATGGCGATCGCTTCATTAGCCACGATCGCGGACGGGATCCCGAAACCGATGAGCACGTTTGGGGATCCGTAGCCGGCCCCTTTCACTTTGTCCGCTGGCAGAGCTTTGCCGATGAAATTATTGCCTAGGTGGCTTGCCAATCTGGCAACGGCTTGCCTTGATAATACAGGCGAAAGAGTCCCCAAGCTCCTAGGGCGATCGCTACCAAGCTGACCACTTGAGCAATTCGCAGAGGGCCCAGCATCAGGCTATCCATGCGCAGCCCTTCAATCCAAAAGCGACCCAAGCTGTAGGCGATGGCATAGACCATCAGAAGCGTCCCCGGCTTTTGATAGCGAGGTTGACGAAAGAGCCACAGCAGGAGCAGAAAAACCCCCAAATTCCAAAGAGACTCATAGAGAAACGTGGGGTGGTAATAGGCTTCGTTGATTAGCTGAGGAGGACGCTGTGGCGCAGGGATATAGAGTTTCCACGGCAAATCAGTGGGGGCACCAAAGGCCTCAGAGTTGAAAAAATTACCCCAGCGACCAATGGCCTGTCCCAAAACCAATGAAGGGGCAACCACATCCGCCACTTGCCAAAAGGAAAGCCGCTGCACATAGGTAAAGATAGCCATCGCCACCATGCCACCGAGAATGGCGCCGTGAATGGCAATGCCGCCTTTCCATATTTGAAGCACTTGATCTAGATGTTTTTGATAAAAGCCCCAGTTAAAGGCGACGTAATAGAGTCGTGCAGCGGGAATAGCTGCAACCACAAGCCAAATGGATAGATCCGCAATCTGATCAGGGTCAATCTGCCGCTGGCGTGCCAAGCGCTGACTCAGCCAGAGGCCAATAAAAACAGCGACAGCAATCAATAACCCGTACCACCGAAGGGTGATAAACCCTAGCTCAAGGGTGGCACCGGGGGATTGGAAAGTGGCGATCATGCCTAGGGCAAGTTCTAAACGGCGCGAGCAGTCTGAATGACAGTGGCAAAGGCATCGGCATCCAGGACAGCCAATTGAGCCAGCATCTTGCGATTCAGTTGAATGTCTGCTTTTTTCAGGGCACCCATGAGTTGACTGTAGCTCATGCCATGTTGACGCGCAGCAGCGTTAATGCGGGCAATCCAGAGCCGCCGAAAGTCGCGTTTGCGCCGCCGGCGATCGCGATAGGCATTGCACAGTGCCTTCATGACCACCTGATTTGCCGTGCGGAAGAGCTTCGAGTGCCCCGCCCGATAGCCCTTGGCGAGCTTGAGAATTTTTTTACGCCGTTTGCGGGCAACGTTACCCCGCTTGACCCTTGCCATAGTTCAACTTCACCCTTAATCAAAAACCGAAAAACTGAAAATTGATAAATTAAGCGTAGGGCAGCATCAGCGATACTCGCTCAATATCCCGTGGATCGACCAGGGCTTTATGGGAAAGACGATTCTTGCGATCGCTCCCCTTGTGTTCGAGTAAGTGATTTTTGTTGGCCTTGCGGCGGACAAACTTACCACTGCCCGTCGTCCGAAATCGTTTAGCAGCAGCGCGACGTGTTTTTAGCTTTGGCATAGCTTTGCCCTATTTTAGACACAGCTTACTAGTGTACTATTTTGAAGAGAGTCTTGGCAAGCTGCATGGAACTGGAGTTTATTCCTGTCGAAGAGTTTTATTTTGCCCTTACACTGGCCATGCGTACCCTCGAAGATTTGGGCGATGCGGCATTTGTGGAGCGGGTGCGATCGCGCTTGCAAGAGCGGTTTGGTCAGGCCTCGACTGTGGCTGCTGCCAAGCAAAACACCTTTAACTATGTCTTTCGGGTCAAGGGGGTTGACAATAGTCCGGCACCGCAATTAATCCTTTCGATTGCCGACTGGCAGGGAAAAATCCGCCTCAGCAGTGACTACGGCTGGACATTGGATGCACAGCGCAAAACCATCCGCACTGAAAAATTTGGCGATCGCCCCCAATTTTGCCAACAGGTGAAAGCCTACTTAGCCCAATGGCTGGAACTGCCGCAATTTCTCGAGGCCTAAATGTTTGACCTAGGAACCGCCCTTGACACAGCCATTAAAACCTGGTCGGTGGTGCATACCCCCTTTTTGCCCCCAGATCGGGTGGTGGAGGTACTAGGCACCCTTGAGCAACGAGCCGATGTCCATGGCCTAGCCTGGGGAGGGTATCCTCAAGCGGAGCGCTGTCGGCTGGCGATCGCCCCCATTGAACTTCGTCTTGAGGAGCAACAGCCTCCCCTGGCTTTGGTGCGAATCACCGGCAACTTTCTCTTTGATGCGGCTACCTACAGTGATTTTGAGCAAGCGATCGCCAATGGGGGTCTCGAAGAAGGGGATTATGGGGATGTCATTCTCCTGGGAGAACGGGGAGCACAGGTCATTCTCATCCCTGAGAAAGTCTCCACCCTACAAAAAGAGTTAAAACAAGTGCGCACAGTACCGGTGACTGTTGATCTCTGTGACTGGTCAGAACTGGCCGTAGCGCCCCCCAACGGAAATCCCTCAGTACCGTCGAAGCATCATTGCGCTTGGATGCCGTGGCCTCAGCCGGATTTGGGGTTTCCCGCAGTAAGATGAGCGAGTGGATTAGCCAAGGGCTAGTGCGGGTCAATTGGCAAATGGTGCAGCAACCGCGGCATCTCCTTAAGGTCAATGACCTCATTGCCATTCGCGGCAAAGGGCGATTGCAGATTCAAGCCATTCAAGTCACCAAGAAGGAGCGCTACCGCATTCAGATGGAGCGGATTCGCTAAAGCGATGGATCTACTGCTATCGAAATTGCTGCCACCGCTGCTGTATCCATTGTCTTTGGCCTGTTGGGCGCTAGTTTTTGCCATTGTGCGCTTTTGGCGTGCCCCCAAACAGGCAGCGATCGCCCTGGTCATTGCCCTAGGTATTTTACTCTTGAGCGGGAATGACTATGTGGCAGCCGCTCTTATTGCTTCCCTAGAGCGGCAGTATTTACCCCCTGATCCGATGCCCAAAGCTGCAGCCATCGTTGTTCTCGGTGGTGCTGTTGTTCCCCAAAGCGCCCCGCGCCCTTGGATCGAAGTCACAGAAAAAGGCGATCGCATTCTCTACGGTGCCCACCTCTTTCGCCAAGGCTATGCCCCCCACCTCATCCTTAGTGGTGGCCGCATTGACTGGCTCAGCGAACCCTTTCAGCGGGGCGAGGCGACAGATATGGCGGAAATTGCCACCACCTGCGGCGTGCCAATGGACAAGATTCTGCTGGACACCACCTCCCTAAATACCTATGAAAATGCCGTGAACGTCAAAGCCCTTCTTGAAAAACATTCCATTCAGGGAGAGCTACTGCTGGTGACATCCGCCTACCACATGCCCCGCGCCGTCGCCATTTTTCATCGTTTGGGGATGAACATCATTCCAGCACCCACAGACTATCGCTACCCCTCGATCGCGCGATCGCCCACCTGGCAAAACCTATTCCTCAGCCTGATCCCCAATCCCTACAACGTGGACATCACCACCATTGCCCTGCGGGAATATCAAGGTCTTCTCATTTATAGGCTGCGCGGTTGGCTTTAGAGGGCTTGGCCACGCAGAAACGCCTGACACACCTCCACAAAGGCAGGGGCTGACTCATAGGGCAGGACATTGCGCCCCGGAATTACCTCCCCTTGCACATTGGGAAATGTCTTGGCATAAAACTCTAGGCGTTCTGCAGGTGATTCAGCCCCACCATCGCGACTGATACTGGAAGCCTGATCCCCCATCACCACAAGCACTGGTTGACGAATATCCCGCATTTTCTGACGGTAATCCCGCCGCCAAAAACCCGCGAGGAAAGAGTACACTGCATGGCGACTCTCAAGATCAGCAGCCCCCACCGCCAGCATCCTGAGCCATTCGTCATCCACATCCTCCCCCTTAGCAAACAGTTGATTGATTGAAAAGCGACGCAGAAAACTTTTCTGACGCGCATAGAGATAGAAAACGCGACCCAATGGCGAGTCAAAAAGATTCCAACGTACCTTCTGCCACCTAGGGTCAGTATTTTCAGACACCAAAGCAGGGGCAGGTGGGCCACTGAGGATCAGTGCTCTTACTACTTGAGGATTAAGATGTACTAGCTCCATCGCTACGGGAAACAATGCCCCTTGAACAACAAGGATCACTGGTTGGCAGATCTCAGATGTAATGAAGAAATGTAACTGAGCTGCCCAATCTTCCGGATAGTAGGCGCAATGGGGCAAATCACTCTGGCCACAGCCCAGCAAATCAGGAATATAAAATGAATAACTTGCCCCTTGAGATTGCCAATAGCTGACACAGCGCTCCCAAAACTGCCCAGAAAGCCCCACCCCCACGGGATGGATAAAGAGAATGGGGGAGCCTCCTGCTTGAGAACTGAAGCGATAGGCGCAGGAAAAGCCCTGCCACTGATAGATTTTAGAGATGAATGACGGCATTGCAAACAATCCTTCAATAGTTTCTTCAGTGTTTCTTCAATATTTCCGTAGCCCAGAGTTAACGTCTAACACTGAACCCAGCAGATAAGTGGCCTGCGTGAATAACAGGGTTGATCCCCAATATGCAGTGATATTTTAAACAAACTTTTACCTTCTCTTAACTCCATCCCGTAAATGTTTGACTATGCTGGCGATGGGGACATCGTAGCGGCTTACCACTTGGAAACGTGTGGGTAACCGCCACCCCGAAGCTACTGTACACCGTAAAGGGTTGTTTACTCCGCTAGGAAACAGTACCATGTTGACATCCGCAAAACGCTATGCCCCTCTGGGGATATTTGCCGCTGTGGCGGCCCTTTCCGCTAGCCTAATACCCCCTACCTTGTCCCAAGAAGCCCCCACGATTCGTATCGATGGCTCCAGCACAGTCTACCCTGTCACTGAAGCCGTGGCCGAAGCTTTTCAAAAAGCTGAAGGGGGCAAAATTCGTGTTACTGTAGGCATCTCCGGTACCGGTGGCGGCTTCAAAAAGTTTTGCCGCGGTGAAACCGACATCTCCAATGCCTCCCGCCCCATTTTGGCCAAGGAAATGGAGGCCTGCAAAGCAGCTGGCGTCCAGTACATTGAGCTGCCAGTTGCCTATGATGCCCTCACCGTAGTTGTGAACCCCCAAAATACTTGGGCGAAAAGCCTGACTGTTGCTGAACTGAAAAAGATTTGGGAACCAGGCTCTACAATCAACAACTGGAACCAAGTGCGCAAAGAGTTTCCGAATATTCCTCTAAAACTCTTTGGTGCAGGAGCAGATTCCGGTACCTTTGACTACTTCACTGAGGCCATCAACGGTAAAGCAAAAGCTAGCCGCAAGGATTACACTGCCAGCGAGGATGATAATGTTCTTGTCCAAGGGGTATCCCGCGAGCGGGGAGCCCTCGGCTACTTCGGCTATGCTTACTACGCAGAAAACAAAAACAAGCTGAAGCCAGTGGCCATTGACAACGGCAAGGGTCCGGTGATGCCCTCTGAAAAAACAGTAGTTAACGGTACCTATCAGCCACTCTCCCGACCCATCTTTATCTATGTCAACGCTAAAGCTGCACAACGTCCTGAGGTGAAAAAATTTGTCACCTACTACCTGAACAACGCTCCTGCGATGGTCAAGAAAGTTAAGTATGTTCCTCTTCCCGCTAGTGCCTATAAAAAAATTCTTGCCAACTTTAGCAAGAATCGCATTGGCACCATTTTTGGCGGTAAAGAGGCAGTTGGTCTCACCATCAATGAGTTACTGAGTCTAGAGGCCAAGGAGTAGTCTAAGATAGGGGGAAGGAAGCCAAACTTTGGCGCCTTTCCCCAATTGATTTTATGTAGCAGAATCCTATCTATGATCGATCAACCCCTGGCCCCGCGCATTGAACTGCCCATTTCGGCAAGTGCTCGACAAAAACGTATCTGGTTAGAGCGCATTATTGGGTCTGGCCTCTTTGTGGCGGCATTTTCTTCGGTGATGATCACCACCATCATCATCTACATTCTTTTTAGTGAAACTGTTATCTTTTTCCAGAAAGTGATGGCGGTGCATCAGGAGTCCCTAATAGGTGCCCTTGCAGAATTTTTAACAACCACAGAGTGGTCCCCTTTAATTGAGCCAGTCAGCATTGGGGTGTGGGCACTGCTATCGGCAACAATTACGACCTGTACTATTGCCAGCTTTGTTGCGATCCCATTTGGCACGATTGGTGCAATTTATCTGAGTGAGTTTGCTCCGGCAAAGGTGCGAGAAATTCTGAAGCCGATTTTGGAACTATTGGCTGCTGTACCCACAGTGGTCTATGGCTATTTTGCCCTCCTATTTGTTACGCCATTGCTCCAGAAAATCATTTTGGGTGTACAGCAATGGTATGCACCCGGGAAGGAACCATGGGAATACTACGAGCTACCCGGATTTAATATGCTGGGCGCTGGCATTGTGGTTGGTTTGATGGTCATTCCCTATATTATGAGTATGTCTGAGGATGCCCTGCAAGCTATTCCTTCACACCTACGGGAAGGTTCTTATGCTATGGGGGCAACTCGCCTACAAACAGCTTTGCGGGTACTATTACCTGCGGCAACCTCAGGTTTAATTGCCGCCTACATCTTGGGTTTAGCACGGGCGGTCGGGGAAACAATGATTGTTGCTGTAGCTGCTGGTTTGCAGCCTAAATTTACCTTCAATCCCCTTGAAGGGGCAGCAACAACAACGGCCTATATTGTCTCGGCGAGTCTTGGAGACCTGCCCCATGGTTCCTTGGAGTACCAATCTATTTTTGCAGCAGGCATCATGCTCTTTTTGGTGACATTCCTCATGAATGTGGCCGGTTACTTTATCAGCCGCCGCTATCGGGAGGTGTACTAAATGATTGACATATTACGGAATCCGCTGGCAATTCGAGCCTCTATAGAGGTACGAACGCGCTGGGAAAAGTTTTTTATTTTCTTGGGCTTCTTTTCTGTCTTCATTGCCCTACTGACACTGGTACTCCTAGTGGGAAATTTGCTCCTACGGGGAGCTCCACTCCTGAACTGGAGGTTTTTCATGTCACCTCCTAGTGGAGATGCGGCTGAAGCAGGCATTTTAACGGCATGGGTAGGTAGCTTACTGGTTATTCTAGTTACAATTACGGTTGCTGTACCACTGGGAGTGGCAGCCGGCATCTACCTTGAAGAGTACGCGCCGAAGAATTGGATTCTTGATTTCATTGAAATCAATATCACTAATTTGGCCGGTGTTCCTTCCATCATTTATGGCCTGTTGGCTCTAGGGTTTTTTGTTTATATTCTCAAGTGGGGTGAGAGTATTCTTACCGCTGGCTGTACCCTAGCCTTGTTGATTTTACCGGTGATCATTGTCGCCACACGGGAAGCGATTCGCGCGATTCCCCAAGGTATTCGTGAGGGCGCCTATGCTGTGGGAGCCACCCGTTGGCAAACCATTGCCGATCATATCTTGCCCTACTCAATGGGTGGGATTCTCACTGGTGTGATTGTGGGGGTGTCGCGAGCCTTGGGAGAAACGGCTCCACTAGTAACCATTGGTGCGTTAACCTTTATCACGTTTTTGCCGGAAGCGCCATTAAAGGGGGAGTTTCCCTATATTTCGTTCAAATGGCTCTGGTCACCCTTTACCGTGTTGCCAATTCAAATGTTTAACTGGGTGTCACGCCCGCAAGAAGAGTTTCAGGTAAATGCAGCGGCGGCAGGGATTGTGCTGCTTGTTTTGACCTTGGGTGTCAACGCGGCAGCTATTTATCTTCGTTATCGTTTTAGGAAGAGCATCAAATGGTAAAACCAACAGATTCAGGACAGGGAGTTCCGCCAACGAAGCAGTCCTTAAAAAAGCTGGCTGAAGTGCGGAATCTGAACTTCTACTACAAGAGCAACCAAGCACTGAAGAATATCAACCTGTCGGTTTATGAAAAGCAAGTAACAGCTTTGATCGGCCCTTCCGGTTGTGGCAAGACAACATTGCTGCGCTGCTTCAACCGCATGCATGATCTGTATCCTGGTAATCGCTACGAAGGGGAAATCTGGCTAGGGGATGAAAACCCGCGTAACCTCTTGGAGATGGATCCCATTGAAGTGCGCATGCAGATTGGCATGGTCTTCCAAAAGCCAAACCCTTTCCCTAAGTCTATTTACGAGAATGTTGCCTACGGCCTGCGCATCCGTGGCATCACTAACCGCGCTGTTCTTGATGAGGTAGTGGAGCGATCGCTCCGCAATGCTGCCCTCTGGGATGAAGTTAAAGATCGCCTCAAAGAGCCGGGTACTTCTCTTTCGGGAGGACAGCAGCAGCGACTCTGTATTGCCCGTGCTCTTGCTACTAATCCGGAGCTGATTCTCTTTGATGAGCCCACTTCTGCTTTGGATCCAATTGCAACAGTCAGTATTGAGAACCTGATTACGGAGCTGAAGGATCAAGTCACTATTTTGATTGTGACCCACAATATGCAGCAGGCCATTCGCATTTCCCAGTTCACCGCCTTTATGTACCTCGGCGAGCTGGTGGAGTACAACGACACCATGTCTATTTTTACGAAGCCCGTGGAGCAGAAGACCGCCGATTACGTCAATGGTCGTTTCGGTTGATTCCCTGGGCCACTGCAAGTCTGCTTAAGAAGGGGGTCTAAGGGGGACGTGGGATTGCCCATGGATGGCCGTCCTAGGGCTAATGGTTATTCCTTCTCGCTCTAGGGGCGCAGGGATGTTGGCACCGCTGGGGTCAACTGCTGCACGAGTGAGGAGGATTATATCCAGGGCGCACCGCAACTGGTGTTTGCCAGTGCTGCCTACAACCGGCATGATCAGCTCAGGGGGAACCGCCTCAATGGCGTTCAGGCATACCTCCTCTGGTGTCCCCGCGATCGCCAGATTCACTGGTTTTGCTTAGAAGCAGGGGAATACCCGTCACTCCCTGCTGATACTGAGGGGATTATCGGCAGCCGCCACTTCCCCGGACTTTGGCTTGCCCCTGAGGCATTACTTGTCCATGAGTTGGGTACTGTCTTGCGGGGACTACAACAGGGAATGGCCACTCCTGAACATTAAGCGTTTGTAGAAATCTGGATCGAAACTTAAAAATTTTCCCTAATCTGGCATTATGCTGTATAGAATCCCCGTGTCAATAGTGGCGTATTGGCATCGCCCTTGCCAAACCCAGGAATTCTGTCTGTCTGCCGATTGAACGTTTTATTCACCGTAGCCCTATGTTGCAATTAGACCCCATTTCCAAAACGACCAATCAACATTCTGGTCACAAAGGTTTAGTGATGGCGATCGGGGGAGCGGAGGACAAAGTACGTGGGCGACAAATTCTCACCACTTTTTGTCAACGGGCTGGCGGCCTAGATGCCGTCATTGGTGTTATTCCCTCTGCTTCCCGTGAACCCGATGCCATGGGGCGGCTCTACCACGATATTTTCCGCGATATTGGCGTGCGGGAAGTGGACGTTCTATTGGTAGGCGATCGCGCCGATGCTGAACAGGAAGAGATGCTGACTCGCTTGAGTCGCTGTACTGGAATCTTTATGTCTGGAGGCGATCAACTGCGTTTGTCGGCGCTGCTGGATGAAACCCGCCTCCTGTACCAATTGCGCCATCAAGTCTGGGAAGGCAAATCCATCCTTGGGGGTACCAGTGCCGGTGCCGCTGTCATGGGTGAGTGCATGATTGCCAGTGGGGGCAGCAATGAAGCCCCAAACCGCTCCCTAGTAGATTTGGCCACAGGCTTGGGTATTCTTCCCGATATTTTAGTGGATCAGCACTTCCACAACCGCAATCGTTTGGCGCGCCTGATTAGCGCCATTTCTGCTTATCCCGACAAGCTAGGTGTTGGCATTGATGAAGATACTTGTGCCATGTTTGAAGCCGATGGTACGCTGCGGGTTCTTGGTCGTGGCTCTGTCACTATTGTTGATCCTCGGGATGTCAGCTACACGAACTACGCCCATGTGGATGTCAACGAACCTCTGAGTATCTACAACTTGCGCCTACATATTCTCAGTGATGGTGACTGCTACGATCTCCGCACCCATCAAGTGCAGCATAAGTGCATTTTGCCTCCCCTAAACTAAGTTTTTGGGAAAGTGTTGCTTAAGATACAGCTTATTGCGTCACTCCCCTCAAAACTAAAGATGGTAAGTTGTCCTTAAAAAAGCCACTCTTCTATGAAGATTCTGAAATTACAAACGCTGCGGGGTCCCAATTACTGGAGCATTCGGCGTCATAAGCTGATTGTCATGCGTTTAGATCTAGAAGAGGTGGCCAATACCCCCTCCAACCAGATTCCCGGGTTTGTGGACGGGTTGGTGCGGGTTTTACCCAGTCTTTACAATCATTTTTGCTCCCTTGGCCACGCCGGGGGCTTTCTCACCCGCCTACGAGAAGGCACCTATCTGGGTCATGTGGTCGAACATGTCGCCCTCGAACTCCAAGAACTGGCAGGGATGTCCGTTGGTTTTGGCCGCACACGGGAGACCTCAACGCCGGGGGTGTATCAAGTAGTCTACGAATACCAAGTGGAAGAAGCAGGCCGCTATGCCGGCCGAGCAGCCGTGCGACTGTGCCAAAGCATTATCGATAGGGGCACCTATCCCCAGCGAGAACTGGATCAGGATCTCGCCGATCTCCGGCAGTTGAAAGCAAAGGCCTCCCTTGGCCCGAGTACGGAAGCGATTGTCCGCGAAGCCGAAGCCCGCAATATCCCTTGGTTTGAGTTGAGCAGTCGCTCGATTATTCAATTGGGCTATGGTGCCCGCAGTCATCGGATACAAGCCACGTTGAGCGATCGCAGTAGCATCTTGGCAGTTGAACTTGCAGGGGACAAAGAAGGGGCAAAGCGACTGCTTCAGGATGCGGGAATTCCTGTGCCAAAGGGAACCGTGGTCCGCTACATTGAAGACCTCCCCGAAGCCATTGAGGAGATCGGTGGCTACCCTATTGTCATTAAGCCCCTCAACGGCAACCACGGTCGGGGGATTACGATTGACATCAACACCCTAGAAGACGCTGAAGAAGCCTTTGAAATTGCCAGCAGCATCTCCAAATCAGTCATTGTGGAACGCTATCATGCGGGTCGCGACTTCCGGGTTCTAGTGGTCAATGGCAAAGTGGTCGCTGCTGCTGAACGGGTGCCCGCCCATGTCATTGGCGACGGCCGCTCTACCATTGAAGAACTCATTGAGCAAACAAACCAAGACCCGCAGCGGGGAGACGGTCACGATAATATCCTCACCCGCATTGAGGTCAACCACGACACTTGGACACTCCTGGAAAAACAGGGCTATACCCTGAATACGGTCTTGCAACCGGGGGAAATTTGTTATCTACGGGCCACGGCGAACCTGAGTACCGGTGGCATTGCCGTTGATCGCACCGATGAAATTCACCCGGAAAATGTTTGGATTTGCCAGCGGGCCGCTCGGATTATTGGTCTGGATATTGCCGGTATTGACGTTGTCAGCCCCGATATTAGTCAGCCCCTGCCTAAAGTTGGCGGTGTGATTGTGGAAGTCAATGCCGCTCCCGGCTTTCGCATGCACACGAACCCCAGCCAAGGGATTGCCCGCAATGTTGCTGAACCAGTGTTGAATATGCTCTTTCCACCGGGAACGCCTTGCCGCATCCCGATCTTTGCCATTACAGGCACCAATGGTAAAACCACCACCACCCGTCTCATTGCCCATATCTGCAAACAAACGGGGCAAACCGTTGGCTACACCACCACAGATGGCATCTATATTGGGGATTATCTGGTGGAAAAAGGAGACACCACAGGCCCCCAAAGTGCTCAACTAATCCTGCAGGACCCCACCGTTGAGATTGCCGTCCTCGAAACGGCGCGAGGCGGTATTCTCCGCTCCGGCTTGGGCTTTGACCACTGTGATGTCGGGGTGGTGCTCAATGTGCAGGCCGACCACCTTGGCCTTGGCGATATTGACACCGTTGAGCAATTGGCGGACTTAAAGGCAGTGGTGGTGGAATCCGCCTGGCCAAATGGCTACGCTGTTTTGAATGCCGATGACCCCCTAGTGGCGGGAATGGCACGCCAAGTCAAAGCGCAAGTGGCCTATTTCTCGATGAATCCCCACAATCCAATCATTCGGCAGCATATCCAGCAGGGGGGACTCGCCGCTGTTTATGAAAATGGCTATCTCTCAATTTTGAAAGGGGACTGGACGCTGCGGATTGAGCAGGCAGAAAATGTGCCCATTACCCTTGGGGCTCGAGCGGGCTTTATGATTGCCAATGCCCTCGCTGCCAGTCTAGCCGCCTTTGCCCAAGGCATCAGTATTGAGCATATTCGCGCTGCCTTGACCACGTTCCGAAGCTCGGTGGAGCAAACCCCCGGTCGGATGAACCTCTTTGATTTGGGGCAATTTAGTGTCTTGGTGGATTATGCCCACAATCCAGCAGGGTATGAGGCCATTGGTGAATTTGTCCAAAAATGGCCGGGGCAGCGCATTGGTGTCATTGGAGGACCGGGCGATCGCCGCGATCAAGACTTGGAACAACTGGGGGAACTCTCGGCGAAAATTTTTGATTGGATCATCATTAAGGAAGATGATGATACCCGTGGCCGGCCCCGTGGCGATGCCGCCTATTGGATTGAGCGGGGGGTACATCACCACAGTGTCCAGCGGCAATACGATATCATCCATGACGAGGTGGCAGCGATTCAATTTGCCCTTGATCGGGCTCCCAAAGGATCCTTAGTGGTGATCTTTCCAGCGGAAGTGAGCCGCACGATTCAACTGATTCGCCAGCATCAGCAACGACTCCAAGGGGAAACGACCAATGGCTTTCACAGTGAGGGAATGCCCACCAGTGGTGATCTCAACCCCTCCATCTCTCATTAGGGAGTTTCTCTACCGCTGGCAACGCTGATAGTATCACCCTCAATGAGCAGTCATCAGATCCAAGGTAAATGGCAATTTTGGATCGATCGCGGCGGCACGTTCACGGATATCGTCGCCCGCCGTCCCGATGGCCACATAGTGGTACACAAGCTGCTCTCAGAGAATCCAGAGCAGTATCGCGATGCGGCGGTAGCGGGAATTCGTACCCTCATGGGGTTGGCAGGGGATGCCCCCATTCCCAGTGAAGCCGTTGAAATTGTGAAACTGGGGACAACGGTGGCCACCAATGCTCTTTTGGAGCGCAAAGGCGAGCCAACGGTTCTCCTTATCACCCAAGGCTTTGGGGATGCGCTAGCCATTGGCTACCAAAACCGCCCCGATCTCTTTGCCCTAGGAATTGAGCAACCGCCGCCTCTTTACACCAAGGTTATTGAAGTTAAAGAGCGGGTCAGTGCCCAAGGGGAAATTCTCGTCCCCCTTGATTTGGCGGCGCTGAAACCACAACTGGCAGCGGTTTATAACCAAGGTATCCGCAGTTGTGCCATTGTCTTCGTCCATGGCTACCGTTACCCTGACCATGAGCAACAGGTGGCCGCCTTGGCAAGGGAAATGGGCTTTACCCAAGTGTCCGTTTCCCATGAGGTGAGTGGCCTCATTAAGCTGGTGAGCCGCGGTGATACGACGGTTGTCGATGCCTATTTGTCACCGGTACTGGGTCGCTATCTTCAGGGGGTGCAGGCGGAGCTAGGGGAGATTCCCCTTTACTGTATGCAGTCGAATGGCGGTGTCGTGGCGGCTTCCTGCTTTCGCGGTAAGGATAGTCTGCTGTCAGGCCCGGCGGGGGGGATGGTGGGGGTGGTGCGTACCGCCTTAGCTGCAGGGATTGAGCGGCTGATTGGTTTAGATATGGGGGGCACCTCCACCGATGTCTGCCACTATCGTCACAATTCTGATGCCCCTTGGCCAGAGTATGAGCGGTGGCAGGAAACCACGATTGCCGGTGTGCGGTTGCGATCGCCCCTCCTGGCAGTGCATACGGTGGCAGCCGGTGGGGGCTCCATTTTGCGGTTTGATCAGGGTCGCTACCAAGTGGGGCCAGAGTCTGCGGGTGCCAATCCCGGACCAGCGGCCTATCGTCGGGGTGGCCCCCTGACGATTACCGATGCCAATCTCCTCTTGGGGAAAATTCAGCCCGCCTATTTCCCTGCTGTCTTTGGGGCCGATGGTCAACAGCCTTTGGATCGCAAGACGGTCGAACAGCGATTTGCTCAACTGCGCCAAGAAATCTACGAGAGCACGGGGGATGCCCGCAGTGTCGCCGATGTGGCCGCTGGTTTTATTGAGGTGGCCGTGAATACAATGGCACAGGCAATTAAGAAAATTTCCCTGGAGCAGGGGCATGATGTGCGCGAGTACACCCTCTGCTCTTTTGGCGGTGCAGGAGGGCAACATGCCTGTTTAATTGCTGAAGCCCTGGGAATGGCCCAAGTTTATATTCACCCCTACGCGGGGGTGCTCTCGGCCTACGGCATCGGTCAGGCGGAGTTGCGGGTGCTCAAGGAGCAGACGATTGAACAACCTTTGATCCCCGATGGGTTTGCTGAACTCCAGGGACAAATTGAGCGCCTCAAGGCTCAAGTGGTGGCTGAACTCGCTGCCCAAGGGGTTGATCCCTCGCAAATTCAAAGTCAAGTGCGCATTGGCCTAGGGTATATCGGCACCGATACAACGCTGTGGGTGCCTTGGTCAGATCAAGAAACCATGGCAGCGTCCTTTGCCCAAGCCCATTGCGATCGCTATGGGTTCAATTTACGGGGGCGATCGCTGCGGGTGGGTCAAATTGCTGTTGAGGCTGTTGCCCTGCAGGCGATGCCAAGCGTCACCGTACCTGCAGCTACTGGCGAACTCATTCCCCTTGACCATGTACCAGTTTACAGCAAAGGCCAATGGCACCAAGCGCCAGTCTATGCGCGCGATCGCCTGCCGGCCCATCAGGTCATTGCAGGGGTGGCCCTGATCTTAGATACGACGGGCACCAACGTGGTTGAGGCGGGCTGGCAGGCCAAAGTGGATGAGCAAGGGGGGCTGTGGCTGCGTCCTCTCCAGGCCTTAGCGGCAACACCAAAGCAGATTGCTCCTACGGTTGCCGATCCCGTACAGTTGGGCATTTTTCAGCAGCTGTTTCGCGCTATTGCTGAGCAAATGGGGGTCACACTCCAGCAGACCAGTGCCTCGGTGAATATCAAAGAACGGTTGGATTTTTCCTGTGCTCTCTTTGATGGCGCCGGCAACCTCGTGGCCAATGCTCCCCATATCCCTGTGCATCTGGGGTCAATGAGCGAAAGTGTCAAGGCACTCTTGGCAGAGAAAAACAATGCCCTCCGTGCGGGTCAGGTTTTTGCCACGAATAATCCCTATCGCGGTGGTACCCACCTGCCGGATATTACTGTGATTACGCCGGTGTTTCTGAAGGGGGAAGCACACCCTGCTTTCTTTGTCGCTTCGCGGGGGCACCATGCTGACATTGGGGGCATCAGTCCTGGGTCAATGCCTGCCAATAGTACCGATGTCCGCCAAGAGGGGATTCTCTTTGACAATGTACTGCTGGTAGATGGTGGGGAGTTTCAAGGGGAGGCCATTTATCAGCTATTAACCCAAGGGCCTTGGCCAGCCCGCTATCCTGAACAGAATATCGCCGATTTGCAAGCGCAAATTGCCGCTAACCAGCGAGGAGCCCAAGAACTGATTGCGCTGTGCGATCGCTATGGTCGCGCGGTAGTCGCTGCCTATATGGAATTTAGCCAGGCCAATGCCGCTGAATGTGTGCGCCAATGCCTGCGATCGCTCCCAGGGGGCCGCTTTTGCGTTGCCATGGACAACGGCAGCCAAATTCAGGTGCAAATCACGATTGATACCACTCAAGGTGTAGCTTGCCTAGATTTTGCGGGAACCTCCAAGCAAACCCACGATAACTTCAATGCCCCCCTCGCCATTACTAAGGCAGCAGTCCTGTACGTCCTGCGGACACTGGTGCAGGAGGATATTCCCCTCAATGCCGGCTGTCTGCGGCCCATTGAGCTGCGGGTGCCGGAAGGCTGTCTATTAAACCCAACGTTTCCGGCGGCGGTGGTGGCTGGGAATGTGGAAACTTCACAAACTCTGGCCAATGCCCTCTATGGTGCCCTCGGTATTATGGCGGCGGCTCAGGGAACGATGAACAACCTTAGCTTTGGGAGCGATCGCTATCAATACTACGAAACCATCTGTGGTGGCGCTGGGGCAGGAGCCACCTTTGCCGGAGCCAGTACTGTGCAAACCCACATGACCAACTCTCGGCTCACTGATGTGGAAGTGCTGGAAAGCCGCTACCCCGTGATTGTTTGGGAGTTTTGCCGTCGCCGGGGCAGTGGTGGCAAGGGACAGCAATCAGGCGGCGATGGGGCCATTCGCGTCCTTGAGTTTCGTGAACCTATGACCGTCAGCCTCCTCAGCCAATCGCGGAAAATCCCCCCTTTTGGACTGTTTGGGGGTGAAGGTGGGGCAGTGGGTGAAAATCAATGGCTGAAACCTGGCGCCCCCCCCTCTCCTTTGCCCGGAACGGCCACCATTACTGTCGCGGCGGGCGATCGCCTGCGGATTTGTACCCCCGGCGGTGGTGGCTTTGGGGTACCTCATCTCTCAGATTAGATATATCAATATATATCAATCAAGTTAATCTTCGTCATCGGTGGGTTGACCGTTGCTGCTTACTTGTTTTAAGTGAATGTGCTTCCGGCCAAGGGTAATTTCAAATTCATCCCCCGGTTTGAGATTCATTTGCTTGGTATAGGCTGCACCAATGAGCAAATTGCCATTGGCTTGTACCGTAATTCGATAACTGGCACTGCGCCCCCCTCGGCTGCCACCGCGGCCTGACCTACTGTCAAGATTTACGCCCAAGGCTTCAAGAAGTGCCTTATTAAACTTCAGTTTGCTGATCCGCTCCTTGCCGGTTTTGGTCACGGTGTAGTAGCCACAGGCCTTTGCTTTTTCTTCGTGGCTGAGATGTTCCAGTTGTTTGTACTTTTCTAATAAAGCAGCACCTGTCAAGGGTTCTACTGGTTTGCGTCCCATTTTAACCTACCTTTTCAATGATCAAGTACTGTCTATTCATTGGCGATTCGATCAAAGATTGCCAAAGCGTGACAGCGAAGTCGTAATGAATGAGTGTCTATCTTTAGCAAACCATAATTTTTTTCAGAATTCAAGTTGCGATCGCCCTTGAGTCGGGGTTTTACATTTCCTTTGGAGGAGTTACATTGACAGCCCATTTCACAGCCACAGAAGAGGCTCAAAAAATGTGAGGGCCAGTGTAAAGAAGTCCTTTACCCCTCTGACAGCCCTTTTCGCAGGTGTGGCACAGGCTCAACACTACAAAAGCAATGATGAAAAAGGATTCGATTGCCGTTGAGATATCCCACATTTAAGACAACGAAAGTACATGCTCCACACTTTAGCAAGTGACTCTAATAAAACTTACAGCACTTTTTGCAAGACTTGAATATGCAAACCACGGTCGCTTCAGTGTGGGGCGGAAAAGCCGGAGGGTGACTTTCGTCCACAAGTTGTTAAAGTAAAGGCAATCCTCAATATTGCTGAAGAACTCCAACACTCAGAAGGGAACTCAAATCCACCACTTCTATGCCAAGAAGTATGCCAAGAAGTGTGTCTGCAGGAGTGGGATAGGCTAAAGGCAATCGTAATAGATGAGTGGCGCTGAAGCGGGGCGCGATCGGCCACTCTCTTCGGTAGGATTCGCAGCAGTTGCCAAAGATAGCTGTCGTGAGCTGTTTCCTTGGCTGTCATTTGGAGCAGTTCCCGCCCATGAATTCAATGGGATCATCTTCACTTAGAAGCCCAAGTTCTAGTAAACGGTGATCCTCCTGCACTGCAAATCGCACCGATGGGGGGGTTGGAGTGGGTTAAGGTGGGCGTGATCATGATCTTATTGCTCCTCTTATTGATCGTAAGTATTTTAGGCAGATATTTTAGACAGACTCTCAGGAGTGGCGCATTCTTCCCCACAGAATGCCCTAAACTGTGTCAAGGGTGTGGTGCCCTATGATTCCACGTCAACTGGTATTGCGCAACTTCCTCAGCTATCGCCAAGCCACTCTTTCCTTTGCGGGGTTACATCTGGCCTGTATTTGTGGTGCCAATGGGGCGGGCAAGTCTTCGCTCCTTGAGGCGATCGCTTGGGCACTCTGGGGGCAAAGCCGCGCTAGCCGTGAGGATGATGTGATCTACTACGGCGAAATGGAAGCCCAGGTGACATTTGAGTTTAGCGTCCAAGGGCAGACTTATCGGGTGGTACGGTTGCGGCGACGGCAGCAACAGACGGTTTTGGAGTTGCAGATTCAAACGGCGCTGGGCTATACCTCGCTAACGGGGCGATCGCTACGAGCGACCCAGGAAAAAATCATTCAAATTCTTCGCCTTGACTACGCCACCTTCGTCAACAGCGCCTATTTGCGCCAAGGACGTGCCGATGAATTTATGGCCAAGCGCCCCAGTGAGCGCAAGCAACTGCTGGCCAGCCTTTTGGGCTTGGATCAATACGAGACCCTAGCGGAGGCGGCGCGGGATCGCGCCCGTGACTACAAAGCCCAAATCAGTGTTCTGGAGCAGCGACTCCAGACCCTCGCGGATGAATTGGCCCAGGAGCCCCGCCTGCGTACCCAACAGGCAGCGGTGCGCCAGCAGATCCAACAGCAACGGCAGCAGGTACAGCAGTGCCAACAACGACTCCAAGAGCAACAGGCCGCCTACCATATCCATCAACTCCAACAGCGGGACTATGAACACTTGCAACAGCAGCGCGATACGCTTGCGGCAGCGATCGCCCACCTGGAGCACCAGTGCCAGACCCTTCGCCAAGAACAGGCCGCTATTGCGGATTTGGAAGCCCGTGCCCCCCTATTGGAAGCCGCCGTCAGGCAATGGGAGAGCCTGAAAACCGCCGAAGCGCAATTGCAGCAGTGTTTTAGTAAGTATCAACAGCTGCGCCAAGAGCGCGATCGCCACCAGCATAGCCTCGACCAACAGCGGCAAGACCTTCTGCGCACCCTCCATGGATTGGAGAGCCAGCAGCAATTTCTGCTGGAACAATGCCAGCAGTTGGAAAAGTTGCTCAAGCAAGAAAATCAGATTATTGCTGCTTTTGAACAGCTACAGCGAGCGCGCGCTCACCTCCAAGCCCAAGAAGAGCTGCAACAAAAAGTCTTTCCGCTCCTGCAAGCCAAACAGCGCCTCGAACTGGAACGGCAACAGCAGGAACAACGCCTCCGCAGCCGGCGCGATGAATTGCAGCAGTTGTGGCAGCATCTCCATCAACAGATAGAGCGGCAACCCGCTCTCCAAGAGGCAGTGACCCTGATTACAGCACAGATTGCAACCCTTGAAAAACAGCGTATCTATCAAGACCATGTGCGAGAAAAGGGACTGGAGCGCCGCCGCTTCCTCGAACAACTGCAAGCCCGCCAGCGGGAGTATGAGCGGCAAATGAATCAACTGGAGCAGCGCTTGGAACTACTGAATCAACCGGGAGCCATTTGCCCCCTGTGTCAACGTCCCCTCGATCGCGAGCACTACCAGGCTGTCCGGCAACGCCATGTCGCCGAAAAAGAGGAACTGCTGAATCAGGTGTGGGTCATCCGCGAGCAACTGGCAGTTACCGAGCGCGAAATTCAAGTTTTACGGCGGGAATATCTAACGGTGGGCTATGAGATCTCACAACTGACGCAACTGTTTGAGCAGCGGGGGCAACTCCAGCAGCAACTCCAGAGCACCCAAGATTTAGAACCGCAACTGGATCGCCTAGCCGGGGAAATTCAGCAGGTTGAGGAACAGCTCAGGAACGGCCATCAGGAAAGCCTTGGGGAACTGCAAGCGATTGAGGCAGAACTGGCACGCCTGAACTATGACGAGAAAAATCTGGCGATCGCCCGCGGCCAAGTGGAAAAATGGCGTTGGGCCGAAGCCAAGGAACAGGAACTCCGCCAAGCGCAACGGCAATACCAGCAGATTCAGCAGCAACTGCCAAACCTGATGGCCCAACAGGAGGAACTGCAACGGCAGCTCAATGCCCTTGAAACCACTTCCCCTCTTGCCCAGACCTTGGCAAGGATTGACCAGCAATTGGCCACCTTAGCCTACAATCCAGAGCGCCATACCCAAATTCAGGCCCAACTGGCTGCCCTCGCAACGGACTATGAGGCCTATGAGGCCCTGCAACGGGGGCGATCGCGCCAACCCCAACTCCGCCAAGACCTCGAGCACCTAGCGGAAACGCTGCAGCAACAACAGGCACAATTGCAACACATCACTGACAAACTCGCCACCCTTGAAGAAACCGCTCGCGCCGCTAGCCGCCTGGCCGCCGATCTCCATCAACAGCAACAGCACCTCCTCAAGCAACAGCAGACCCTCGAGGCCAACCTTGCCCAGCATGGCAAACTCAGCGCCGAATTAGAGCAACTCCATCGCCTCAGACAAGAATACGAACAGGGACAGCAAACCCTTGCCCACCTCCGTCATCAATACCGCCTCTACTGCGAGCTAGCCCAAGCCTTAGGCAAAAATGGTATTCCCGCCCTGCTTATTGAAACCGTCTTGCCCCATCTAGAGGCAGAAACCAATCATATCCTCGGTCGCCTCAGCAACCACCAACTCCATGTGCAGTTCATTACCCAGCGCAGCCGCCGTCGCAGTGGAGCCGACACCAAGCCCATTGAAACCCTTGATATTCTCATTGCCGATTGCCAAGGGACCCGTCCCTACGAAAGCTATTCGGGGGGTGAAGCTTTTCGCATCAATTTTGCTTTGCGCTTAGCCTTAGCCCGACTCTTGGCCCAGCGATCGGGGAGTGATGTCCAGTTTCTGATTATTGATGAGGGATTCGGTACCCAAGATGCCCAGGGTTGTGAACGGCTGATTGCCGCCTTGAACGCGATCGCCCCCGAATTTCACTGCATTCTCGCCATTACCCATGTTCCTGCCCTCAAGGAAGCCTTTCAAACCCGCATTGAGGTCACCAAAGTAGCGGGAGCCTCCCAACTGAGCATCATCACTTAAGCCCGTCGTTGGTCTTTTCGCCAAAATAGTAGAGTAGGCTCAGAAAGAATCACTTTGCAACGATGACAGTTGAACTCATTGCCAAGCTCAGCGATCCCATTGTCAGTGCCGGACAGGGGGCACAGCGCCAACTAGAGCTGACGCTAAGGGCACAGCGGCAACAACAGCGCGCTCCTCTAAATCTCTGCTTGATTTTGGATCACAGTGGGTCAATGGCATCGCAACCGTTGGCAATGGTGAAACGGGCAGCAGAGTCCCTAGTGGATCGGTTATTGCCGAGCGATCGCCTGAGTGTCATTGCCTTTGATCACAAAGCGAAGGTTCTGGTGCCCAACCAGACGGTCTGGGACAAGGAGGCCATTAAAGCCCAGATTGCCACCCTCGAACCGGGGGGTGGAACCGCCATTGATGAAGGGATGAAACTAGGATTGAAGGAAATTGCCACAGGCAAGCAGGGTACTATTTCCCAAATCTTTCTGCTCACAGATGGTGAAAATGAACACGGTGACAACCAGCGTTGCCTTGAGCTGGCCAAGCTGGCCGCGGAGTACAACATTACCTTGAATGCCCTAGGGTTTGGCGTCCACTGGAACCAAGATGTCCTTGAACAAATTGCCGATGCCGCTGGCGGACGGCTGGTGTTTATTGAATATGCTGAGCAGGCGATCGCCTGTTTTCAATCCCTCTTTAGCCACATCAGCAACGTGGACTACACCAATGCCCATGTCCTACTCACCTTGAGTGAAGCCGCTCAACTGGGGAACTTCAAACCCGTGCACCAAGTGGCGCCCGACACAATTGAACTCACCTACGAAAGCCCCGATCCCCACGAGTATGTGATTCGCGTGGGGGATGTCTCGGCAACCATCAGACGGACACTCCTCATTACCCTAACGACCCAGCCCTTGCCAGCGGGGTCTCACCTCATTGGTTTTGCCCAAGTCCGCTATGATGACCCGGTGCAGCAGTCCAGAGGCCTTTTCTCTGAGAGGATTCCCCTGACGCTCACAGCAGAACCAGAGCACGTGCCCCAAGTAGATCCAGAGGTACAGCAAAGCATTCTCATCCTCGAAAAATACCGCAAAACTAAGCTGGCAGAAACGAAGCTGCAATCGGGGGACACCGCTGGCGCGGCCACCTTTCTTCAGAGTGCGGCCAAAACTGCTCTACAACTGGGGGATGCGGAAGCAGCAAAAGTCCTTGAGGCCTCTGCCCAAGAGCTACAGCAACAATCTACCCTCAGTGAATCTGCCCTCAAGCGCACGCGCATTGCCTCAAAAACAGTCCTGAGCCGTCCCCCCTCAAACTAGCCACAGGGCATCGCCATTCTGGCAGCCTAGGAGAGATTGGGCACTGCCCCTATTCACCGCTAGCTCAATAAACCCATGACTGCCTACCAAGGCAATCAGATGGTGAGGTGGGGCATCGCCATAGGTGGGGACAAGGGGAATCTGCTGCCCCTGAATCCGGATTTGGTGATAGCCCTTAGCCAACAAATGCCCAGGGAGCGTAGTAATCACATTCCCAAAGTGATCAATGGCTTGAATCCAGCCTTGGACGCCTTGGGGGGTCATCTCATAGGTGAGATGGGGCAAGCGCACCAAACTGTCTGGGTCAATGGCACAGCCAAGGAGAGCAAAATCCGTTCCTGCGGCTAAATGGGCAGCCACGGCGGCAAAAATGTCCCGCCCATGGAAGGTCAAACTGGGACTGGCGGTGCGCCAAAATTGCGGTTGGGTTAGCTCAACGACGCGTCGGGGAGAATAGCGATCGCACACCTGGCTAAAGATGCCATTATCTGGACCAACACAATAGCCAACCTCCAAATCGAGGGCGATCGCCCGCCGACTTGTGCCCACCCCCGGATCCACCACCACGATATGCACCGTTTCCGGCGGAAAATAGGGCACCGCTTGCAGCAGTTGAAAACTGGCTGTGCGGCAATCCTGGGGTGGAATTTCATGGCATAGGTCAATGACCTGGGCTTGGGGGCAAATACTGAAAATCACCCCCTTCATCACCCCCCCATAGACATCCCGGTAACCAAAATCCGTCAGCAGTGTAATGCAGCAAGCCATGGGCATTTCACAGCAACAGTCGCTTAAATAAGGGTTCAGGAATCCAACGAATCACCGCCATGATCCAGCGCCAAGTGGATCGCACGTAGATCACGTCCTTCTTTTTTTCTATAGCTGAGAAGATTGCATTGGCCACTTCCTTTGGCTCCGCCGTAAGTTGGGGGGGCAATTTCCTTCCTTCGGTCATCCGCGTCTTCACATAGCCGGGCAAAACCGTTAAGACCTGTACCCCCGATTTGGCAAGGCGATGCCGCAATCCCGACAAAAATGCTGTGAAGCCAGCTTTCGCAGAACCATAGAAGTAATTACTTGCCCGCCCCCGTTCCCCAGCGACAGAGGAAATCCCCACTAACGTACCAAACCCCCGCTGCTCAAACAGATTGGCAAAGAGACTTAAAATAACCGCTGGACCTTCATAATTGGTGCGCATCACTTCAAGAGCAAGGGACAAATTTTGCTCACATGCTTTTTGGTCTGGCATGAAACCAACAACACAGATCACAATCGCCGGCTGCTCCGGGAGTTGCTGGATAAAGGCTGCATGGGTCTCCAGCGCCAAGACATCAAATTCATGGATACTGACAGCCACACCATAGCGTATTTCCAAATCCGCTTTATCTGGCTCCAGGCGGCTCACCTGCCGTGCAGCCAATTGAATTGGATAACCCTGAGCCGCAAACTGATGGGCGATCGCCCGCCCCATATCGGAAGTCGCTCCCAAAATCAGAACAGGGGCGGTCATAGATGTAACCTCTTCGACTGTTCTGAGGCAAAGTTCACCGTCCACTGGTGGGCATCCCTGACTTTTACAAAGGTTTCTACCCGAGAATCGGACTGGCGCAGTCGCATCGGAGTTAAATGGCTATCCTTGGCAAGGTAAAAGCGACCCCCATACTGTAGAGTGATTTCCTCCAGTTGATCCAAAAGCTTGAGGGTGCGTTGGGACATCGGAAAGTCCAGAGCCAAGGTATAACCCGCCATCGGAAATGAAAAATAACCCTGTTGATCACCCAACTTCTTCAAAACTCCGAGAAATGACCCCGCTCCTGCGACTGACGTGCAATGCAGTAACGCCGCTAGACCCTCGCGGGCAGTGCTCAGGGGCAAAACGCATTGGAACTGGACCAAACCACGCCGCCCATAGATGCGATTCCACCCCAAGAGACAATCCAGGGGATAGAAGAAAGTATCCCAATCCACAAAGGACTGGCCGGCTTTGCGTTGACTATTGAGGAAATACAGTTGATTAAAGGCACGCACAGTTAATGAATTCAAGGCACCATTGGGAAAATCCACAGGAATCGAGAACTGACGCCGTTGCGGAGTCCACAGTGGCCTGTGCCGATATTTGGTTGGCAGCTCCTCCCGCGTCGCGTGTTCTCCTAGCATCAGCACAGACCGCCCCAACTGAGAACGAGCCGCTAGACAATCAATCCAAGCCACGGCGTAGGTCACATCCTGCGCAGCCTCAAAGAGATCAACGGCCTCGTCTAAATTCCTGGCGATATAGGTGGTTTGGCGAATCCACGCAGTTTCAATGGGGCGCAATCGAAAGGCTGCCCTGAGGATCACCCCCGTCAAGCCCATTCCCCCCACCGTCCAGTAAAACAAATCTCGATTTTCTGAAGGAGAGCAGCGATAAATTTGCCCCTCGCTAGTTAGGAGATCCAGCCAGTCTAAACTTTGAACAAAACTGCCCTCTTTGTGGTGGTTTTTTCCATGAACATCGGCGGCAATCATGCCCCCCACCGTAACGAACTTCGTGCCAGGGGTCGCCAAGGGAAACCAACCGCGAGGCCCAAAAATCTCTAGAATCTCTGCCAGTAGAACCCCTGCCTCAGCAATCAATTGACCGGTTTGCGGATTAAACCCCAATAGGCGATTGAAGTGGCTCATTTGCAGTGTTGCTTGCCGATTGAGGGCGCTATCTCCGTAGGCACGGCCATTTCCACGGGCAATGAGCGGCAAACCACTGTTGAGAAGCTGGATAATCTCGGATTCTGAGCGCGGGCAATAAACATGACAGGTCTGCACAGGATACCGTCCCCAGCCGCAGAGCCTTTTGAGAGAACTCCTAGGAGTCATTAGAGAAGACATAGCGTTTATCCAAGTGATACTTGACCCCATAGCCAATGGCTAAACCAATAATGGCACCCATTTCCCGCATGAAATGGCTTTGCCAAATCAACCAAAATAGGGTTTCAAATCCCCAAAAAATGGCGGTTGTAAAAATTCCCATTGAAGCATACAGACTAAATTGACGGCTATAGTGATGTATACCCTTTTTATGATCGAAGAAAATCCATCGCTTATCCAGATAGTATTTCACCACCAACCCCACGAGCGTACCCACTGCTACTGCGACCACAAAATAAGGGAAGCTATTATCAATGATTAATATTATCCTCTGAAAAAATAAATTCATAAAGGTAGCAATCACCGCAAAAACGGTATAGCGAATAATTAGGGTTTGTAAAGTCATAAAACTCCACCTAAGATAAAGCAAACCAGACAAATCAAGAAACAGATTTGGCTTTGTCGATCTTTAATTGCATAAACAATTGGATCATAGTGCATCAAACCGCGGTGGGTCAGCATGATGGTTCGGGTAATCCAGTATAGAAGCACACAGCAAATGCCCCAGAGTACCTGTGGGTTTGTGTAAAGAAGCTGCACTTGGGGAGAGTTGATATAGAGCGCCAGCACCAAAATTGAGACATAACCCGCCCCAATAGCCATCATGCTAATAATCGGCAAATCGTCAACGTGGTAGCCTCGACCACTGGCCTTGAGTTGTTTGCGGTGATAGTAATCCACCAGTTCTGCTTGGCGCTTGACGGTTGCCAGACAAAAGAAGAAAAAGATGGAGAAAGCCAAAAGCCACACACTGAGGGAAATCCCTGTGGCAACCGCACCTGCAAAGATGCGAATCGTGTAAAGGCCCGCAAGGACGCAAATGTCAATAATCATCCGGCGCTTTAGGTAAAAGGAGTAGGCAGTGGTGAGACCATAATAGGCGAGGAGAATGCTCAGAAATGACCAACTAATGGTGGTGGCGATCGCCACGCCGCCGCCGAGGAGGATCAAAATCAGCCATATCCCGTGGGAGAGGGGAATATCTCCAGCGGCAAAGGGACGATGACGCTTGCGGGGATGGGCGCGATCGGCCTGCAAATCTAAAAGGTCATTTAAGACATAGACACTGGACGCCGTCAGACTAAAAGCAATTGCTGCCACCAGCGCAATCCAAAAGGTGGACAAATTAAACTGGTGCGCCGCGAGCATAGGCACAAAGACCAAAACATTTTTTACCCACTGATGGGGCCGAATTTCCTTGAAGTAGGGTTGAATGCTTTGTTTTGCGCTCCCTAAATGTTCCACATTGGGATTGATTTGCTCGACTTTTTGGCGTAGCCGAGGAGATGCATTGACGGTAATTGCTTTGGCCACAACTGCCCACACAGGTAAATCAGCCTCAGAATTCCCCATGTAGATAACATTTTTCTCACCCAAACGCTCTAGGATAAACCTTGCCTTGTTTTCTCCCTTCAAATTAAGCTGGCCATCAGAACCATAAACCTCATCAAAAAGCCCCAAATGGGCAGCAATCCTTTCAGCGGCGAGTTGATGAGTGGCAGTGATGAGGGCAACCTTAGCCCCCTTGGCTTTCCAATCTTGGATATACTGAATAACTTCTGAGTTATAGGGTAATGTGGTAATGTCCAAGTCAGTACAGGTAGCTAATTTTCTTTTGATCTGAGCAGGATTGAAGCTTTTTATTTTGAAGAGTTGAATTAGTAGCTCACTAAAAGACAAACAGATTAATTCTAGAAGGACATTCGTTCTCAGTAGGGTGTTATCCAGATCGATAAGAAGGTAAACCATTTTTACAGTTTAAGGTTTTGCTGGGCGTTGGTGCAATAACAATAGTATTTTACCTTTACGCCGGTAAACGGTCGTCTGACAGACAAACGGAAAGCAAATGGCAGTGAGAACCTAGCGAAATGAGCGCATGGCAGAGCAAAAACATCGCTACTGGGTGAAGAACTAGGCAAAATATGACCATGCACTGGTCAATCATGGCAACCAAACGATCTAGTTTGATGAGGAGGACATTGCCAAGAACTGGATGCCCCTTCCCTCGAACAGGCGAGGTAAGTCGAGGTTTTATTCTAACTTGGCCATTCAAGTCTATCTGAGGCCCAAGATTCTGTCCCGTCTGCCCCATCGTGCTGCGGAAGGGTTGGTGAACTCACTGATGCGCCTGTGTGGGTTGAACTTGCCGGTGCTGAATCACACTCATGTGTGGCGCCAGGCGGCCACGTTGGAAGTGAAGATTCCACATCGTTGGAGAACAGGTGCGATCCATGTCGTGGTGAACTCGATTGGTTTGAAGATTTTCCGTGAAAGCGAATGGAAGGTGCACCAGCATGGGGCACTCAAGCGTTGTACCTGGCGCAAAATCCATCTGTCGGTAGATGCAACAGCCAAGGACATCGTCGGCATCGAGATCACCACTACCCCCTGGCACGACAGTGAAGTCTTTCCTGACCTGCTCTCGCAAGTCGAAGGTGACATTTCCCAAGTCAGTGCCGATGGGGCTTACGACACCGAGGCAGTGCATGCTGCCATCAGCGAACCTCAGGTGAAGGCAAGCATACCGCGGCGCGAGGAGGCGGTGCCTTAGGGGAATAATCCTCCCCGTGACCTGATCGCCGATATTGCCGCCAAGGGACAGGAAGGCTGGAAGGAAGAATCTGGCCATTACCTGCGCAGCCTTGCCCAGAAGATGATGTACTGGTTCAAGCAACTGGGGATCGTCTCTTCCCACAGGCCTTTGACCGGCAGGTTACTGAGAGTCATGTGCGTGCAGCGATCATCAAGACTTTGCTCTAATCTTGACACGCCACAGTGCGTGCAGGGTGGGCATAGTGCACCTGCTGCATGAATCAGGATGGGGAGAGGGGAAGATCATACTGGAAACCGCTGATTCAACCCATAGGTATATTAAATAACGCTAATTGTGTACCAACACCCGCACAATCCATTGTTTTTTTAACCCAGATTTTCCATTAGCCACTTCAATGCACGTTTTAAAAAGCTTAAAAAGCCAGTATCATATCCACCAACACAGCAGTGTGGTATAGACCAAGTTGTTAGATAGATTAGTCCAGCAACAATAAAAATTCGTCTGTAGCGATACTTAATGTTTACTTCGCTTGCAAGAGCAAGACAGAAAAACATAAATATGATGACATGAACCCAGCGACCCCAATCAATTGCGAGAAGAAAAAGAGGAAATATTGTTGCTATGCTAGCCACAAACAAAATTTCTCGTTCTTTATTCCACCATGTAGTAAATGATAGAGGAAGTAATGCAAGCCAAAGAAATACAGGGGTAAAGAGAGACCGGTAATCCAAAAGACTTAGCACACGTCTTAGTGCAGTACCGGTATCTTCGCTAAGCCAATCGATAGATCCTTTACAGATATTGGGATCAAGGTTGCGAGTTGTTAAAGACTGACAAATGGCCTGCGCTAAAGCTTCATTGCCTTTATAGAAAAAAGCGAAAATCAAAATTACTGAGCTTGCCGTGGCGAGGATTGAGCTGTAGGCAATAGCAGTACGATTAGTGATAAGTCCATCTTTTGTGCTCACATAAATCAAATAGAAGAAAAACGGTAGCGTGAAAACAGTTAATTCATGTGAAAGTGCCCCTAAGCTGTAAGCAAGAGATATAAAGGTTAGCTTAAAAGGGGTGACGTTCTTATTGGCATATATCAGGCAAAAAAAGCAAAGATTAGGAAAACAATAATCTCCTTTCGGAATCCACCTTGCGTGTCGTAGAAAGGGAAGAGCAAAAATGCTGGTGAAAATAGGATTAAAAGCCAAAATAAACTTCTTTTTTTCGATAATAGAGCTTTAGTACAAGACCAAAAATTAGAGCATAGATAGCTACTTGTGTGACATAGGTTACCCATAACAATGGCAAACCAAAGTCTGAGACTTTTAATAAGAAGGTCCCTATTAGTCCTCTTCGTACGATTCCTGCACTGTAATTGATTAGCCAATCACCCGTTTTCCAGTTGTTTCCACCATTCAAAATTTCTATTGCGTAATAACGACAAAAGTAAGCAAAAAATACCCAAACTACATATGGCGCATATTTTTCTATTTTTGTTTTGCTGAGCATCTTAGAACAATTTTGCCTTAGAGATGTCATTAGTGCATTAAAGCAGCCAATGAAATCTGTGGCAAGGGGCTGTGTCATCGTAATTATAAGCAGCAACACCTCTTGCAGGGGAATAGGTAACAGATTATGAATTCTCTGCTGCTGGGCATGACGCTCAAACGGCGAGCCACTAGAGTAGTAGTGAATCGGTTTGGGAACCAAAACCATGAATGAGCTCTTTGCTTTGCTGTTTATATTTGGGCTTGGGACCTGGGGTATTCCTAGCTCTGTGCGGATTATCAAACAGGGCAATATGGCGCTGGTCGAGCGGTTGGGCAGCTATCACCGTCGCTTGGAACCGGGGTTGAATCTTATAGTTCCCCTCCTTGAGCGGGTAGCCTTTGAGGAAACGATTCGGGAAAAGGTCTTAGATATTCCGCCGCAGCAGTGTATCACCCGTGACAATGTAACGATTACCGTGGATGCCGTCGTTTACTGGCGGATTATTAATATGGAGCGCGCCTATTATAGGGTGGAAAACCTGAAAATGGCGATGGTGAATTTGGTGCAAACGCAGATTCGAGCAGAAATGGGGAGGCTAGAACTCGATGAAACCTTTACCGCTCGTACTCAGGTGAATGAGAATCTCCTACGGGATCTCGATATTGCCACAGATCCGTGGGGCGTGAAGGTGACCCGTGTGGAACTGCGGGATATTGCCCCCTCGAAGGCGGTCCAAGACTCGATGGAACTGCAAATGTCTGCGGAGCGCAAAAAACGCGCTGCTATTCTCACCTCCGAAGGGGAACGGGAAGCGGCCATCAACTCTGCTCGCGGTAAAGCAGAAGCTCAAGTGTTAGCCGCCGAGGCAGAACAAAAAGCCGCCATTCTGGCAGCGGAAGCAGAACAAAAAGTGGTTGTGTTGCGTGCCCAAGCCGAGCGTCAAGATCAGATTTTGCGTGCCCAAGGAACTGCAGAAGCGATGAAGATTATTGCGGCAGCACTGCACGAAGATCCCAAGACGAAGGAAGCGCTCCAGTTTCTCCTTGCTCAGAGCTATTTGGATATGGGACGCACCATTGGCCACAGTGATAGCAGTAAAGTACTATTTATAGATCCGAGCAGTATCCCAGCAACGATTGAGGGTGTAAAGTCCCTAATCGAGCAGTCTCCCCGCGAGGTATAGTCCATGGCACAATTTCGGGCACAGGTTTTTGTTACGCTGCGACCATCAGTGTTAGATCCCGCAGGAGTTGCCGTACAGGCGGGGATTCATCATCTGGGCTATACAAATGTGCAATCGGTGCGCATTGGCAAACTAGTAGAACTCACCCTAGAGGCCCGCGATCGCGCCACTGCTGAGGTACAACTCACCCACATTGCCGATCAACTGTTAGCCAATCCCGTGATTGAAACCTTTCGCATTGAATTGCAGGAGCTGGCGACTGCCGCAGAGTAGGCACGATGTTCAACTGGTGGGATGATCTATTAGCCAGTATCGAGGCGGGCATCAAGGCCGGCATTGAATCGGGATTGCAGTCCTTGGCCCACACCCTTGCCCCTTTGCTGCAAGTGCCGGAAGCCACAGCTCCCTTCCAGCGCATTGCCTTCTTTCGGGCGGGTGTGGATCAACCGATCGCTGGCCCTGGCATTAGAGTCGAAGGTGCTGCTTGGTGTCTGGCGTCCCACTGGCCGCAGAGAATTCCCCTCTTTGAACTCCCGGAAGCCCATCTGTGGCTGGAAGTGCCCTCTGCCCAAGGGGGAGATCAACTGCTCCTGTGCCGTGCTTTAGTCAAAACCGGGAGCTTGCCCGAGGGGGCACAACTGTTCCTCAGCCGCAGTCAACCCTTGGGTTGGACATTTTCGCGCACGGTTTCCCTCGTGGGCGATCGCGACTGGCATCTGTGCGAAGTGCCTTTTCACCTCAAACCAGAACTCCAGACCCCCGGCTTGATTAAAATTGGGGTGGAATTCATGGGACGCGGTGTGGTCTGGCTACGGGATATTGAGCTGCTCCATGCCCCCGCCAAGTTAAAGCCAATTACTGATGTGATGGATGGATTGCTGTGAGTCATGGCCTAAACGTAGGGATTGTCGTTTTTCCCGGATCTAATTGCGATCGCGATGTGGCCTACGTCACCAGTGAAATTCTCCAGTGGCCCACGCAACTGCTATGGCACGAGGAGACCGATCTGCGGGGTTACGATTTGATTGTGCTGCCGGGGGGCTTTAGTTTTGGCGATTATTTGCGCTGTGGGGCGATCGCCCGCTTCTCACCCATCATGGCCGCCGTCAAAGACCATGCCGCCGCTGGCAAATGGGTGCTCGGCATTTGTAATGGCTTTCAAATTCTGACGGAGGCAAAACTGCTGCCGGGTGCCCTCGTGCGCAATCGGGACTTGCACTTTATTTGCGATCGCGTCCATTTGCGCTTAGAAGCCAAAGAGCGGCCATGGCTACAGGCCTATGGCGATAAGACCGTGATTCGCTTGCCCATTGCCCATGGTGAAGGCTGCTACTATGCCGATCCTGCCACCCTCGCCGAACTGGAAGCCAACCGCCAAGTCCTCTTTCGCTACGCTGATGCCCAAGGGAATGTTACCCCTGAAAGTAATCCCAATGGTTCGCTCAACAATATCGCAGGTATTTGCAATGCTGCCGGCAATGTCTTGGGAATGATGCCCCACCCTGAACGTGCCGCTGACCCTGCCTTGATCAGCTCCCCCAGTGAACATACCCTGGAGGGCCTACAATTGTTTCAGTCACTACTAGGGGCCCCTGTCGGTTGCTAGAGGAACAGTGCTCAGCTAATGCATCTCCATGGAGCCGCTGCTGTCTTATCTGGTGGGAGCGATTGCAGCCCTCTTTCCCATTGTTGATCCCATTGGGGCTATTCCCATTTTCTATGCCCTAACTGCCAAGCAATCTCACCAACGCCGTTGCCAGCAAGCAAAACAGGTGGCCCTCAACGTGGCCGCGGTGCTGACGGTTTTCTTTCTCATGGGAAAAGGGCTGCTTGCCTTCTTTGGCATCTCTCTGCCGGTGGTACGTATTGCTGGTGGCTTGATTGTTAGCCATACTGCTTGGCAGATGGTGACATCTCAGGACCGGTTGACCCATCGGGAGCAAACGGAAGCGGCAGATAAGGCGGACATCTCCCTAACCCCTATGGCTGTTCCCCTCCTCAGCGGCCCGGGGGCGATCGCCATGACCATTAGCCTCTCTACGCGCTGTCATACCTGGCTAGAATATCTAGGGGCGTGGTTGGGGATTTTGTTGTTGAGCGCGATGGTTTACTTCCTTTTGATCTTGGGAGAACCCCTCAGTCAAGCCTGGGGAATTACCGGTCGGGGAGCCTTGACACGACTATTGGGCTTTTTCATTCTGGCGATCGCCGTCCAGTTCATTGCCGATGGCAGTCTGGCGCTCCTCCAACCCTTGTTGCGCTAGCGTACTTCGTCCTCTTGTCAATCTTTCGTCAATCGCTATCCAATCCATCCAAATGCCCATTTTTGCGACCAAGGGTGCCCACGTTTACCAACTGCACCAACTCACGGCAACGGTGAACCTCTACGACGCCTCCAGGGGCGATCGCTTGGCAACCCAAGGGGCAGCAGGACGGTTTCTCTGGGTATCTGCTTTGGCGTCTGAACGGACCCACGTACAACTGGCGGAGGATGAATACTGGGGCTGGTTGGATGCAGAGGATTACTGCCATCTCACACCCGCGACTCAGCCCTATCAACCCATTGCCCGCGATCGCGCGGACATCGAGGCTGTCCTTGAAGAGGTTATTGCCTTTTGCTTGGCGGCACAGCAAGTCCCCCATGAATATCTCTGGGGAGGAACCGTCGCCCCCCACTACGACTGTTCTGGCTTGATGCAGGCCAGTTTTGCCAGTCAAGGCATTTGGCTACCGCGGGATGCTTATCAGCAGGAGGCCTTTGCCACCCCTTTAGGGAGCAACTCGATTGCGGAAACCCTACCCCAACTTCAGCGGGGCGATCTGGTCTTTTTCGGCAGCTGTGAAAAGGCGACCCATGTGGGCCTCTATCTGGGGCAGGGGCAGTATATTCATAGCTCTGGCAAGGAATACGGCCGCAATGGCATTGGCATTGATACCCTCTTCCCCAGTGAGGATCCCGTGAGCATTGCCTATCAGCGGCAGTTTCGCGGTGGTGGCCGCATTGAGTATAGCTATCTGCCCCTAGCGACCCATCCCTAGTTTTTGCGCTTTTTGATAGACCTTACCTTCCGTGAGGAGGGAAGGAGCAATGACGATCTCCACCTGCTGCATTTCCCGCAGATCCTTGGCCCCAAGGGTTCCCATACTGGTTTGCAACGCCCCAAGGAAGTTGTGGGTTCCATCGTCCAACTGGGCAGGTCCCCGCAGAATCTGCTCAAGGGTACCTGTGGTGCCCACATGAATGCGCGTCCCCCGAGGCAGGACAGGACTAGGCGTGGCCATACCCCAGTGATAACCGCGACCGGGGGCTTCTTTAGCACGGGCAAAGGGCGACCCCATCATCACTGCATCTGCGCCGCAGGCAATACATTTGCAGACATCGCCACCGGTGACAAGGCCGCCATCGGCAATCACAGGCACATAGCGTTGCGTCTGTTCAAAATAGGCGTCCCGTGCTGCTGCACAGTCGGCGATCGCCGTCACTTGAGGCACGCCCACCCCAAGCACGCCACGGGAGGTACAGGCCGCCCCTGGACCGATTCCCACCAGAATTGCCGCCGCGCCACAGTGCATAAGACTGAGAGCCACCTCATAGGTGACACAGTTCCCCAAAATAACGGGCATCGGCATCCGCTCACAAAAGGCAGCCAAGTCTAGGGGATCTGTCCCCTCAGGCGCAAGGTGAGCCGGTGAGACAACGGTTGCTTGCACAAAGAGCAAATCCGCCCCTGCCGCTGCCACAACATCACCAAAACGACTGGCCCCCGCTGGAGTTAAACTGACAGCAGCAATCCCCCCTTGGGATTTGATTTCTTGAATGCGTTTTTCAATGAGCTGGGGTTGAATTGGCTGCGCATACAACTGCTGCATCAGGGGCACAAATTCATCCACACTGACGCTGGCAATGCGTTCGAGAATCGGTGCGGGATCTTCGTAGCGGGTTTGAAGCCCCTCAAGATTGAGGACGCCCAGTGCCCCCATTTGGCTGAGTTTGACGGCCATGGTAACATCCACGACCCCATCCATGGCACTGGCAATAATCGGAATTTCCCGTTCAATGGCACCAATGCGCCAGCGGGTATCCACCAATTGAGGATCAAGGGTGCGGTTGCCGGGGACAAGGGCAATTTCATCAATACCGTAGGCGCGGCGGGCGGTGCGATGTCCGCCTAGTTGAATTGTCATGGTGTTCCTCGCAGTTGGTAGGCTAAATGATCAAGTACCGTGTCTGAGTTGTTGTGGACAGTGGAACAAATTTACAAAAATTTACAACACCTTGACAAGCCATGCCTTGGCGCTAGTTCAATGGTGGGTTGGGCGATCGCCGAACCGGGCGAAAGGAAGTCGGACGCGGTGCTGGGGGCGATGAAGCGGCGCGCTGGGGGCGGGCTAGCCGTGCCTTGGCCTTGGCTTTCTTGGACTTCTTGATTTTGCGCGGGGGCAGAATACCCACTGTGGTTGCCTCCTGGACCACTAAACTTGTTCCCTGTCGTTGCACCTGAAAGTCCCAAAAGTACCCCGGCGACTTCATGGGCACGGTTCCTGTGAGTTTCAGTTTGAAGGCTTTGGGTTTTTCGCCCCGCCGGCGCGGCAACTGCTGGATTTTAACGACGACAAAGTTCTTTTCTTGGGAGTTGAAGATCACTTCTCCCCGTACAGAAAAGTAACCGTCATTGACGCCGGGATCCACTGCTGTGGCATTGGCCTGTTGCAGGCGCTCCGGTTCCCATACGCCCACAATTTGCAGGTGCAGTTTCACCGCTGCTTTGTCTTTGTCAGCATTACGGGTGCGAGGGTAGACTACCCAGAGGTGGGGTTCATTCAAGTCGAGATATTTTTTAATCAGGTTCATCACCTGCCCCAAGAGGACGGTTTCAATTTCCACCCCATCCTCGGTAATCATTACCCCTCGGTTGAACTCCTGCTCCGAAGCGGGTACATAGCGACCTCGCACAACCCCGATCGCCCGATATTGCATCCGTTCACTGGGGGGTGGGATGGGTTGGGGGTGGGCAGGAAGATCCGGTTGCCTAGAAATGGGTTCTTCAGGAGCGGCATTGACCTTGGGCAGTGAGCTACCCGCTGCAGCAACACCGAGAATTTCTGGGCGAGGCTTGGTTTCTAAATCAGGGGCAGGCGCTGGGGTCTTCTTGGTGCGGGGGCGCTTGGCCGGCGGTTCAGCAGTCATGGCAATTCTCGCAAACAGTCTAAACACCCATTGAGTAACTGTTCAGATGAACAGGCCACGGCAATTCTCAATTGGGGTACTCTCAATTATGCGTTGCTACTGGGAGCTAAGCAACACTTTTATTCCTGCCAAAATTCCTGCCAAACTTTGAGAACTATGGGGCTGATGGAACGCTCTCAGTTTGGACAATTGCCCCAAAATCGCCAATAATTGCCGCACAGTTGCGCAACAGACCAAGGAGGGCTAAACGATTGGCACGCACTGTCGCATCCTCTGCCATCACCAGCACACTTTCTTCCCCATCGAAGAAGCGACTGACAATCGGGGCAAGGCTGACTAAAGCATCCACAATTTGGCCATAGGCACGCTGCCCCTGGGCCTGTTGCACCGTTGGCAAGATGTCCTTGAGGGCGCTGTAGAATTCCTTTTCAATGGGGGCTTCAAGGTGCTTGGCCTTGACTGCGCGGATATTTAGGCAGTCTGTCCCTAGGGTGCCTTGGCGTGCTAAGCGAGCGGCGCGGTTCACCGTGGGGTAAATGGCCATGAGGTCACCAGATTGGCGCAGTTTTTGCAGAAACTGGGCGCGATCGCGGGCATCAACCACATCCTGGAGGGCACGAGTCTGCAACTCCGGCTGATCCTCTGGAATCACCGCATTCACCAAGTCATACTCAATGCCTAGGTCTTCTTGAAGAAGTGTCCGCAGCCGTTGGCTAAAAAACTGCCGCAGTTGCTGCTCTAAATCAGCGGCACTGAGCTTGGCAGCAAATTGGCGACAAAAGGCTTGGGCATACTCCTGTAGCAGAGCGAGGAGATTTAGGTGGTGTTCCCCCTGCCAGAGGATGGTGATTACCCCATTGGCTGCCCGCCGTAGGGCAAAAGGATCCGAAGAACCCGTGGGACAGAGGCCGAGGCCAAAGAGGCAGACTAGGGTATCCAAGCGATCAGCCAATCCCACCACCTGGCCCGTGAGACTTTGGGGCAGGCGATCGCCAGCAAAACGAGGCAGATAATGTTCAAAAATTCCCATGGCCACCGCTGGGGCTTCCCCAGAGACCCTGGCATAGACTTGTCCCATATAGCCCTGCAGTTCAGGAAATTCCCCCACCATCTGCGTCACTAGATCCGCTTTGCATAGACAAGCCGTGCGCTCAATGGCAGCAATATCCGCAGCCGCACAATTTAAAGCGGTTGCAATTTGGCGAGCCAAGGCGGTTAGCCGCTTCACTTTGTCCGCCATCGATCCCAATTCATCTTGGAAGGTCACCGTGGCTAGTTTCCCGCAGTAGTGCTCTAGGGGCTGTGCCGTATCCGCCCTGTAGAAGAACTCAGCATCCGCTAGGCGGGCCCGAATCACCCGCTCATTCCCAGCGCGAATCAAGGAAGTGGCCGCCGGATCGCCATTGCTAATCGTGATGAACACCGGCAGCAGGGCTTGGCGAGTCGCATCGGTGTACACGGGAAAATACCGCTGATGGGACACCAATACGGTGGTAATCACCTCAAGGGGCAGAGCAAGAAACCGCGCTTCAAAACTCCCCAAGACTGCTGTTGGCCATTCCACAAGGTGGGTGACTTCCTCCAAAAGGGGCACTTCTAAATCCACCCATCCCGCGGCCTCCGCAGCAAGGGCAGCAATTTGCTCGCGAATCCGTTGCTGGCGGGCTTCTGGATCCACCAAGACCCCTGCCTTTTCAAGGGCAGATGCGTAGTCTTGGGCATGGCTGAGGGCAATGGCGCCTTGGGAAAGCACCCGATGGCCATAGGTGGTGCGATCGCTGGCAATGGACACAGAATGGCTTTCCAAAACCAAGGGCAACACCTGCTCATCCCACAGCAACACCAACCAGCGAATGGGACGCGAAAAGCGCAGATCGCCATCTCCCCAGCGCATGAAGCGAGGGCCCTCAAGGGCAGCAATCCACTGTTGCGCCAACTCGGTCAAGAGTTGAGGGGTTGGTTGGCCGGGGCGAATCTGTTTGAGATAGACCACCTCCCCCTTTTCCGTGGCGCGGATTTCAATTTCCTCGAGACTGCCTTGGCGCGATCGCAGGAACCCCAATAGCGCAGGGGTGGGTTCCCCCTCCCGAAAGGCCACGGTGGCCGCTGGCCCTTTGATCTCAATTGCTTGATCCGGCTGCTGGGGCGGCAACCCCTCAATCAGTACTGCTAAGCGGCGCGGGGTTGCCCAGACGTTGACCTCTGCCGTGAGTCCCCGTTCCTTAAGGGTTTGGGGGATCAGGGTGCGCCACTGCCGCAGGGCACTACTGACAAAGCGGGCGGGCAGATCCTCAGTGCCCACCTCCAAGAGGAAGGTATGCAGTGATGACTGGGGCATGGTGACCATGGGCTAGACAACGGAGTTACTGCGGGCGGCTTCGGCCTCGTCGGGATGAATGCCAAGGCGGGTGAGGTTAATGCGGCCTTTGCTGTCCACCTCACGAATTTTGACGACAATTTCATCGCCAATTTTCACCTCATCCTCAACTTTACCGACGCGATACTCCGCCAACTGGGAAATGTGGATCATCCCCTCTTTGCCCGGGAGAAACTCGACAAAAGCACCGATGGGAATAATTCGTGTCACCTTGCCCAGATAGACATCACCGGCGTTGAGCTTTCGCGTTAGACCCTCAATGGCAGCCCGTGCTTGCTTCGCATTGGTTTCATTGGGGGCAGTAATGGTGACTAGCCCCTCTTCGCTGATGTCCACCTTGACGTTGTATTGCTCAGAGATACCGCGCACAGTTTTGCCCCCTGGACCAATGACCAGGCCAATCATATCGGGGGGAATTTGCAAGGTGAGCAGCCGTGGCGCACTGGGGGGCAGTTGGGGACGGGGTTTATCGAGCACCGCCAGCATTTTCTCAAGGATATGGAGCCGCGCCGGACGCGCCTGTTCGATCGCCTGCTTAATCACGGCAACGGGCAAGCCGGTAATTTTCATATCCATTTGCAGGGCGGTGATGCCGCTGTCGGTGCCGGCCACTTTGAAGTCCATGTCCCCAAGGAAGTCTTCAATCCCCTGAATGTCGGTCAGGATGCGCACCTCATTGCCCTCCTTGATCAACCCCATGGCCGCACCACTGACGGGCTTGCGGATTGGTACCCCGGCATCCATCAAGGAGAGGGTGGAACCACAAACGGAGCCCATAGAGGTCGAGCCATCGGAGGAGAGCACCTCCGACACCACCCGAATCACGTAGGGAAACTCCTCCTTGGGAGGAAGGACGGGTTCAAGGGCACGCTCAGCAAGGGCACCATGGCCAATTTCTCGCCGCCCCGGCGATCGCAGGGGTTTGACTTCACCGACGGAGTAAGGGGGAAAGTTGTAGTGGTGCAGATAACGTTTGCTGTCCTCAGGATGCAGATCATCAAGAGCTTGGGCATCGGCAGGAGAACCGAGGGTGGTCACGGACATCACCTGCGTCAAGCCACGATTAAAGAGGGCGCTGCCATGAACCCGCTCCGGGAGAACCCCCACCTCACACCAAATAGGGCGCACTTCATCGAGACGGCGGCCATCAACTCGCACCCCTTCTTCAATAATTTGCTGCCGCATGAGTTTTTTCGTGACGGCCTTAAAGAGGGTGGGTAGGGCTTTGGGGTTTTCCGCCGCCGCCACAGCCACTGGGTGATCTTCGGGCAGAGCAGCAATTTCTTGGGCGATCGCCCCTTGCACCTCATCGAGGGCAGCATCCCGAACATTTTTGTCCTTTTCAAAGCGTTTGAGAATGGCTTTGACCGGTTGAGCGGCACGCTCGTAGATAAAGTTTTCTAAGGTGGGGTCGATCGCCGGTGGCTCAGCGCGGACAATGTCAATGCCCAATTCCTTGAGGAGATCCCGCTGCGCTTGAATCAGGTCCTGGATCACCTCATAGGCAAAGTCAATGGCCTCAATCATGTCGGCTTCTGGCAGTTCATTGGCACCGGCCTCCACCATCACCACCCCATCGGGAGACCCGGCAACGACAAGATCCAAGCCACCGCGCTCAATTTCTTTGTAAGTGGGGTTGATCACAAACTCATCCCCCACAAGGCCGACGCGCACCGCTGCCATCGGACCATTAAAGGGAATTTGTGCCAAGAGAACGGCAATTGAGGCTCCGGTTACCGCCAACACATCGGGGGGAACATTTTCATCGAGGGAAACCGTCGTTGCCACCACTTGGAGATCGTCGCGCAACCACTGGGGAAAGAGAGGGCGCAGCGGCCGGTCAATCAGACGACCAATGAGAATGGCTTTTTCGGGGGGGCGACCCTCACGCCGTAAAAAACCGCCGGGAATCCGGCCAGCCGCATAGAGGCGCTCTTCGTAATCCACAACAAGGGGCAAAAAATCAATACCTTCACGCGGGGCAGCACGATTGGCCGTTACGAGTACAGCTGTTTCTCCCGAACTAATGAGAATGGAGCCGGCGGCTTGGGGGGCAAATTTTTGCAATACTACCTTAACATCCCGTCCATCTAGGGGGATAATCTTTTCTAGACCCTTCATTTGCGTTCTATTGTGTCCTTACTTCCTATTTCTTTCTCTCTACTAGGATAACTGCTTCTGCCACTCATCCGCTAAACTTCAAGGATTAGCCGTGTGCCCCCAAGAACCGCAAGACTGGGGGTGGCTGTCCAGCTTTGGGTCAATAAAATTTGTATCAGTTCTGCCGATCGCTGGCCGCTGGGGCTACCCTGCAACCCCAAATAGAAACTAGCAGAGTGGTGGCTATCTTGACCCAGAACCTTCAGCAGATCATCAGCGTAGTGAATGGCTTTTTCCATCTGGGTTTGCAAGCTGGTCCATAAATCCACATTGCGGAGATTGCTTAGGGTTTCGGCCACCACGTCTTGACGATGTTGAATTAAGATAGTTCGCGGCTGGAGCTCGGGGGGTAAATCCGCAAAGAAAATAGCGGGGCCATAGCCAATGAGATGAACGGTCTCCATCCATTTCGTTTGCGGCAGCAGTAATTGACGGACAATGTGACAGGCAAGGGCAGTGATAATTAATCCTTGGCTATGGGCAACAAGATACAATTCAGCCCCCGCTTGTAACCCCTTGACAATTTCATAGGCCAACCGCAGGGTGGGACGTGGCGCCCCGGCTGGAAAGGCACCGTAGAGATACTGGGCAAAATCCCACCAGCTCAATTTTTGTAGGAATGATAGATCAAGGAGTTTCGTTAGGTCAGCGGTACGATTGATCTCGAGGGGGCGCTGTTGGATTTGGCTGGGTTGGGCGATCGCTAGAATATCGGCATCATCGGCCAGATCTTTGCTCACCAGTTGGCCAAGGAGTTTGGCATACTGATAGCGGCGATCCTTGCTGGGGTCTGGAGCTGGGGTCTGGGACCAAAAATGGTAGAGTTCTGCCTTACCGAGGAAACTTTCCAAGAGATCCGCTTGGAAGCCATGGGTTTGATTGTGAATGCCACGAATTTCTAAAGGATAAGTCGCCGTGAGTTCGGCAAGGCGGTTCAAATCCCGCAGTTGCTTGGCAGCATCGCTACCTATCCCATTCACATGGAGTAAACGCCGTCGCAGAGGAGCACTGAAGAGTTTCTGGGGCAAAAGAATCGTGCCGTCGAGGGTAGAGGTCATAGGAGATTCAGAAATTTAAATGAGAGACTTTGGCCAAACGCCATCAAAGGCGGCTAAGTTGTGATCATGGTCACAGTCATTCTATCGAGGGATAGGTCATACTAAATAGTGACTCAGTACTATCCGAGTCATCAACAGGGAACACACAACGAGCCGACAGACTGTAGGTCAGTTTGTCGGTTTTTTTAGATAATTTCAGGCATGCGCCACAAACAGATCACGGTTCGTTTAGATGCCAAACTCTATGGCCAACTTCAACGCTGGCAGGTGCAGCAGGGATGCAGTTCCCTGAGTGAGGCAATTCGTAGGCTTTTGCAACAATCCCTTCAGCCGACGGAGATGACCTGTCCAACGGTTTTACAACGCCTGAGTACCCTAGAACAGCAAGTGGCAGCTCTTGAACGCCAACTGCGCCCCCCTCAACCCACTCTTGAAACCCTGACGATCCCCGAGCTAGAGCGGCTAAACCGCCCACAACTGGTGGCCTTAGCCCGGGATTTGGGCATCTATAGCTATAAGCTGAATAATCCAGCGTTGCGGCAAGCGATTTGGGCGGCAAAACAAGCGATCTATGGGCAGGGGCAGCAATGATATGCTGACCAAGGTGACTCAAAGTTAAGGGAGATGGCTGGTTCGTCAGAATCCATAGATCGCTCGCGTTTATGGTGGGCGGCGATTAAACTTCCCATGTACAGTGTGGCAGTGATGCCCATTTGGTTGGGCACGGCGGGGGCGATCGCCAAGACAGGCAGAGTACACTGGTGGCCTTTTGGTTTGTTTCTAACGGCGGCTGTACTCATTTTGGCCTGGCTGAATCTGAGCAATGATGTCTTTGATGCTGAAACGGGGATCGATCGCCACAAGTACCATTCCGTGGTCAATCTCACAGGCAAAAAGCAACTGATCTTTTGGCTGAGCAACCTCTGCTTACTCTTGGGGCTACTGGGGATTGCCGCCATTAGTTGGCTGCAACAGGATGGAACGGTTTTAGGGTTGGTATTGCTCTGCTGTGCCCTAGGGTATAGCTACCAAGGGCCGCCCTTTCGTTTGGGCTATTTGGGTTTGGGGGAGCCGATTTGTTTTATTTGCTTTGGCCCCTTGGCAATCGCTGCCGCCTACTATAGCCAAGTGCAAACCTTTAGCCCCAGTATTTGGCCTGTAGCCACCCTCAATGGTCTGACAACAACGCTGATTCTCTTTTGCTCCCACTTTCACCAGGTGGCCGATGATCTAGCCGCCGGCAAACGTTCCCCGGTAGTGCGCCTAGGGACGGCTCGCAGTGCCCAACTGGTCTATGGTGCCTGTGGTCTCTTTTATGGGGTGTTGGTGGCCAGTGTTCTCTGGGGACTCCTGCCGGGGCCAACACTGCTGGCTTTGGGTTCACTGCCCTGGGCAATTTATTTGTGCCAGCGGATGGCGCAATTTCACAGTGTGCCTGAGCAGATCGAGAACTCGAAATTTATTGCGGTGCAACTGCATTTTTGGAGTAGCTTGCTCTTGGGATTGGGCTATTTGCTTTGAGCTTGGGGGCGATCGCGATTCAGTGACCACTGGTATTCGACACTGCCGCCGCCCGCTTGCCATTCCTCCTCAAACTGCTTTTGCAGCCGCAGGGCTTTGCGCAGATGAATGACAGCACTGTGGAGCTGTTGATAGCCACTGGAGTTGGGGGGGAGGGTGGGTAAGGAAGCCTGTTCCAAAATTTGCAGCACTAGCTCGTAATGAATGTGGGCAGGAACGGGAACCTCATCTGAGGGGGCAGAATAACGAGTCACCGGGGCAAACACCTCCAAGGAACAACTATCTAACCTTCTAGCGGCGGCGGGGACGGCGATAGGTCAGCCGCTCGGAGCGATCGCGCTCGTAGGCAATCAGTCGGCCATAGATTTCATGCTTGGTTAAGTTTAACGAAAAAAAGACATGCCGCCGCGGATTGCCAAAGCCCTTACGGGTAAAAAACTTCACTGCGGGGGTATTAGCAGGGTCAGTATCCACCAGCATAAACCGTGCCCCCTCTTCAATCATGCGTTCGATGAGCTTATCCACGAGCCTGTCGGCAATGCCCCGCCGTTGATACTGCGGATGGACCCCTAGCCAGTTAATGTAACCATAGACCCATGGGGCTTTGCTAATAATCGTGCCCAAGATAAACCCGACCACCTGTGAATCGGCTTCGGCAACCAGACAGTATTCTGGATCGGTGTTATAGAAACCAATAACCTCCCATTCATCCCAGATGCGATAGAGGGAAGGATACAAATCACTTGTAAAAAGTTCTTCACCCAGGTGAAAGACTGGCGCAATGTCATCAATCCCCATCTCGCGAATCGTAATGTTAGTGGGTTCAGAGCGCTCTTCTTCTTTGGTGGGAACGATCTCTAAATCAACTAAATTGTGGTCGATGGGATCATCGGTGTGCAAAGACATACAAACTTTGTACCGAGCTATTTCTAGCTTAGCCTATGTTCATTGGCATCAAGCGGGCAATTCTAACGCACTTCCACAACGGCCTCTAGGGGATAGCGCACCTTGGGGGAAGTTGCATACTGGTCATCAGCGGCCCGGTAGCCAGCGGCACACACAACTACGGCATGGTAGCCTTGGGCAGGGAGGTTGAGAAGGCGGTCGTACTCTTGAGGTAAGAACCCCTCCATAGGACAGGTGTCAATTCCAAGCAGGGCCGCCGTCACCATGAACTGCCCCAAAGCAATATAAACTTGGCGGGCTGACCATTCATCAACATTCAGAGGATAAGGGGGCGATTGCAAGAAGCCCTTGACCAAATCTCCATACCCTTGCAGCTCTTCCACTGAGGTTTGGCGGACTTCCGCTTGCCGTGCAAGGTAGCGATCGACATCGGCAGCATTCAAATGACTTTTGATCGCAAAGACCACTAAGTGAGAGGCATCCACCACCTGCCGTTGATTCCAAGTGTGCGGCAGCAGGGCTTGGCGCAGTTCTGGGGTTTCAATGACGTAAAACTTCCACGGTTGCAGACCAAAGGAGGAAGGAGCGAGGACCAAACTTTGTAGAAGTGTTTGCCACAGAACCGCAGGAATTTTGCGATTAGGATCAAACTTTTTTGTGGCATAGCGCCATTGCAATTGCTGCAAAATCACTGTTGCCAAAACAGGTGTCTCAGTCATGGGTCACCACATTTTTCTCAAGCACAAGATTTTTCTCAAGCACAAGCATAGAACCGTCTCAACACTATCGCCGTATTGAACAGGAATGAGTAAAACTGCCAAAGGGTTGAGTAGTCAGGACAAGGGGGCTGAATTTACAGGTAACAGCCGGCAGCCGCGATAGCTCTTTTAAGCTTATCGGATTTACTGCACCCCAGCCCCTTTCCCTTCCTCTTTGGGAGCAAATTTGGGAGCAAAATTGAGATTTTGAGCTTAACCCCACTCAATCTCACCATGCATGGCATCCATTGCCAATGTCAGCTTTTCAATCAGGTGATCAACGGCAAAGGTACCGACATCTCCTACAGCACGGGTGCGAATACTCACCGTCTGACTTTCTACTTCTTTGGCGCCAATGATGCCCATCACCGGTATTTTCTGGGTTTCAGCATTGCGGATTTGTTTAGCCAAGCGATCGCCACTGCGATCCACGCTCACGCGCACCCCCCGCTCTTGCAGTTGAGCCGCCACCCGTTCGGCATAGGGACGTTGCTCATCCCCCACAGGCAACAGGCGCACTTGCTCCGGTGCTAGCCAAAAGGGGAAATCCCCTGCATACTCCTCAATGAGAATGCCAATGAGCCGCTCCAGGGAGCCAAAGGGGGCACGGTGGATCATCACCGGTCGGCGGCGGGTATTGTCCTCAGCAACATATTCCAAATCAAAGCGCTCAGGCAAATTGTAGTCTACCTGAACCGTTCCCAACTGCCACTCGCGACCGAGGGCATCCTCAAAGATAAAGTCCAGTTTCGGCCCATAGAAGGCGGCTTCACCAATGCCTAAAAAGTGCTTCATGCCCAACTGTTCTACGGCTCGCTGAATTGCTGCTTCGGCCTTTGACCACGCCTCATCGGAGCCAATGTATTTATCGGACTTAGGATCGCGAAAGCTCAAGCGGGCCTTGAATTTATTCAGACGCAGACAGCGAAAGACCGTAAGGATGAGGTCAACTACATTCAAAAACTCGGCATCCAACTGTTCTGGGGTAACAAAGAGATGGGAGTCATCCACCGTAAAGCCGCGTACCCGTGTTAAGCCCCCTAATTCTCCCGATTGCTCATAGCGATAGACAGTGCCAAATTCCGCCAGCCGCAGCGGTAAATCGCGATAGGAGCGCAGCTCACTTTTATAGATTTGAATGTGGAAAGGGCAGTTCATCGGCTTGAGGACAAACCCCTGCTCGTGGGCGGCAGCCTCAGCATCTTCGGCCATTAGAGGGAACATATCCTCCTTGTACTTTTGCCAGTGGCCAGAGGTCTTAAACAAATCCACACGGGCAATGTGGGGAGTGACCACCGGTAAATATCCCCGCTTCAGTTGCTCTTTTTTGAGAAAGTCCTCAAGGGTGAAGCGGAGCACCGTTCCTTTGGGGGTCCATAGGGGCAAACCTGGTCCGACTGGATCGGCAAAGATAAACAGGCCTAGTTCTTTACCCACCTTGCGGTGATCGCGGCGGAGTGCTTCTTCTTTGCGACGTTTATACTCCGCCAATTGTTCGGGGGTTTCCCATGCGGTGCCGTAGATGCGCTGAAGTTGGGCTTTGGTTTCATCCCCCCGCCAGTAGGCACCGGCAACACTTTCAAGGGCGATCGCCTTGGGATTAATCTCGCCAGTATTTTCAACGTGGGGCCCTGCACAGAGATCCCACCACTCATCCCCCAAGTGGTAAATCGTAATTGGTTCTTCGAGGTCTTGGAGAATTTCTAGCTTGTAGGGTTCCCCCAGTTCGCGAATGCGACGCTCGGCTTCCGCACGGGTCACTTCTTCACGGATCACTGGTAGCTTGCGCTTAATGATCTTGACCATCTCCTTCTCGATAAGCCTCAGGTCTTTTTCACTGAAGGGCTCTGGGTGGTCAAAATCGTAGTAAAACCCGTTTTCAATCCAAGGGCCAATCGTCACTTGAGCCTTGGGAAACAGCTTCTGGACGGCCATTGCCAAAATATGGGAGGTGGTGTGGCGAATGCGCTTTAGCCGCTCTGACTCACTGGTTTTGGGGAGGTGAATAGGGGCAGCAGCAGACTCTGGCATAGGGGTGATCTATTTAACAAATCTTGAATGAGGGTGAGACTTCTATTGTGACATTCTGCTGGGGCGATTAGCAGTGAGTTTTTTTTGGGGCGGGGGCGATCGCCTGTGGGCAAATGGAAAAGACATGGCTATGCTAAGGTTGAAATCACGTAGTGATAGTGATCATGCCACTGCCGCCCTCTATTCAGCATATCTTGTATAGAAATCTCGCATAGGAATGGAGTGTTTCCGTGAGTAGCCGTAAAGTCGTTGTCATTGATGACAGTAAAGTCATCCGGATGCGCGTCCGTGAAATGTTGCCAGAGGGCGACTATGAGATCTTGGAGGCCAAGGATGGGCGTGAGGGCTTGCAACTGATTGAGCAGTCTGATCCCACCCTGATCATGCTAGATTTTCTGCTGCCGAAGGTGAGCGGCTGGGAAGTCTATCAGGAATTGGAGAAAAACAACCTCCTAGGGGCAATTCCCTTAGTGATTATGTCGGGGCGCAAGGAAGAGGTCACAGAGAAGCTCCAGGAGCCCTTTGAGTGGTTTGAGTTTATTGAGAAGCCCTTTGAAAAAGAACAACTCGAAGCAGCAATTCAAGAGGCCTTTCGCAAAGCCCGTAAGCCCAGACCCGTCAAAGCAGTAGCCCATGCTGAAGTGGCTGCTCCAGTAGCCGTGGATCTCACCCCCGTCTATGACAAATTGGCCGCCCTTGAAGGCGCCATTCAAGTCTTGCAGGCACAATCTGTCACTGCAAATGACTTTGCTCAACTCCAAGCAACGGTTGCTCAACTGCAACAGCAACCAGCGGCAACAGGTCGTGGTGGGGATGAAAATCGCCTTGCTGCTTTAGAAGCTGAAAACCAACGGTTGCACCACGAGGTGGATCAACTGAAGCGAGCCGTTCACCAAATTGTGGCGGCATTGCGGCGGTTGCAGGGGGGACACTAACTACTGCCACTCAATCTCGCGGCGGCCGGCGAGGGCACGGGCAAGGGTCATTTCATCGGCATAGTCGAGATCGCCACCCACGGGTAGGCCAAAGGCAATGCGGGTTACTTTGACAAAGGGGCGCAGCAGCTGTCCCACATAGAGTGTGGTGGTTTCCCCTTCGATACTGGGGTTGATGGCGAGGATCACTTCTGTCACTTGCGGTTGGCTGGCGCGCTGAATGAGCGGTTGAATGTGCAGGTGTTCGGGGGTAATGCCCTCTAGGGGTGAAATGAGTCCGCCCAAAACATGGTACTTGCCGTGGTACTCGCGGGTTTTTTCAATGGCAATGACATCGCGGGAATCTGCAACCACGCAAATCGTGTGATTGTCTCGCTGGGGCGAGGCACAGATCTCACACACCGGTTCTGCAGAGAGATGAAAACACACTGAACAAAGTCCCACCTGCTGTTTGGCCTCAAGAAGAGCCTGAGCTAGGGCTTGGATATCGGCTTCAGGACGTTTGATGAGGTGGAGAGCTAGCCGTTGGGCAGTCTTCGGGCCAATCCCCGGCAGGCGCTGCAACTGCTCAATGAGACGAGCAAGGGGACGGGTATAAACACTACTCATGGGGCAGGCTAGGCAGGCACCGCAGCGGCAAGGGGGGCGATCGCGCTCAGGCGTAGTTTTGGATGATCTGCCATTGTTTGTTGCAGATTCCACTCGTTCTTAAACAGTAGAACTGGCCGTCCCCAACTGTCCTTGACGGTAGCGGCATTAAAAATGCGGCCAACCGCTTCAAGGGCTTCCCAACCATCGAGTACCCAACGCGCAACGGTGTAGGGCAGGGGGTCAAGGCGGGTCTCAACACCGTATTCATGCAGCAGGCGAAACTGCACCACTTCAAATTGCAGTTGCCCGACAGCGGCAAGGATGGGTTCTCGTTTCGATTCATCAGTGGAGTACATAATTTGCACGGCGCCCTCTTCCCGCAGTTCATTCACCCCTTTTTGGAAGGATTTGAACTTGGAGGGATTGGGGTTGCGCAGGTAGGCAAAGAGTTCTGGCGAGAAGCAGGGAATGCCCTCATACTCTAATTTTGGGCCGACATACAGGGTGTCGCCAATGGCAAACATCCCCGGATTATTGAGGCCAATGACATCACCAGCATAGGCCGTTTCCAGGGATTCACGACCTTGGGCAAAGAGTTTTTGAGGGCGTGAGAGGCGAATGGTTTTGCCAGTGCGGGCATGGCTTACGGTCATGTCTTTCTCAAATTTGCCGCTACAGACTCGCACAAAGGCCACGCGATCGCGATGTTTGGGATCCATATTGGCCTGCAGCTTAAACACAAAGCCCGTGAACTGCTCTTGGGTGGGATCAATGGGCCCGCGATCGCTCTTGTAGGCCATTGGCGGCAGCGCATAGGTCAAAAAGTGCTCCAGAAACAGACGCACACCAAAGTTGGTCATGGCACTGCCAAAGAAGATGGGGGTCATTTTCCCCTGATGCACCAAATTGAGGTCGAGCTTGGCACCGACACCCTCGAGGAGTTCCAGTTCGTCCTTGAGTTGGTTGTATTCCAGCCGATAGGGCTCGATGTAGGGGGCAATGGCAGGATCCCCAAGGGCAATGACGGTTTCAGCCGCAGCACGGCTACCGTGGGTCGTGCGCTCAAAAAAGTGAAAATTCTGCCGCAGGCGATCGTACACCCCCCGAAAGCGATCGCCCATTCCCAACGGCCAGTTCACCGCATAGGGAATCAGCCCCAGCTCCTGTTCAATTTCGTCAATGAGTTCCAGAGGCTGGCGCCCCGGCCGATCCAGCTTGTTGATGAATGTAAAAATCGGTAAGCCCCGCAGCTGGCACACTTCAAAGAGCTTGCGGGTTTGGGGCTCTAGACCCTTCGCAGCATCCACGAGCATCACTGCATTATCAGCCGCCGCAAGGGTGCGATAGGTATCTTCACTGAAGTCCTGGTGACCAGGGGTATCCAGGAGGTTAATCTGATAGCCTTGATATTCAAGCTGCAGGACCGTGGAGGTAATCGAAATGCCCCGCTGTTGCTCCATGGCCATCCAGTCGGAGGTAGCTTGTCGCTGAGCTCGCCGTGCTTTGACAGCTCCCGCCTCGTGAATGGCGCCACCGTAGAGCAGTAACTTTTCGGTGAGCGTCGTTTTCCCGGCATCTGGGTGGGAGATAATGGCAAAATTACGACGTCGTTTCACCTCTTGGGTGATTTCACGGTGCAAGTCACTGGTCATGGCAGAATCGGTAGGTGTCCTCCTAGTGTAACAGATAGGCTTTAATGACAACCAACAATGATAATAATTCGCCGCTGATTCTGGTGACAGGGGGCGCGGGCTATATCGGTAGTCATACCGCCTTGGCACTCCAGCAGGCCGGCTTTCAAGTGCTTATTTTAGATACGCTGGAGCGGGGACACCGCGACTTGGTGGAGTCGGTCCTCAAAACAGAACTCATTGTTGGCGATATTGGCGATCGCCCCCTCTTAGATTGGCTGTTTCAAACCTATTCTGTGACAGCAGTAATGCATTTTGCTGCCTATATTGAGGTGGGTGAGTCTGTCCGCTATCCCGATCGCTTTTATCAAAATAACGTCCATGGGGCCCTAACCCTCTTACAGGCAATGGTGGCTGCCGAGATTCCCTATCTTATCTTTTCTTCCACAGCAGCAGTCTATGGCTTGCCTCCAGAGGTACCGATTTGCGAAACCTGCCCCTGTGCCCCCATTAATCCCTATGGTCGCTCTAAGTGGATGGTGGAGCAAATAGTTGCCGATATGGGCAGTGCCTACGGCCTCAAGTCCTTAATTTTCCGCTATTTCAATGCAGCGGGTGCGGATCCCCACTCTCGTCTGGGGGAAGATCACCATCCAGAAACCCACCTGATTCCACTCGTCTTGCAGGCAGCCATGGGACAACGCCCCCACATCGCCATTTATGGTACAGACTATCCCACCCTCGATGGCACTTGCATTCGCGACTATATCCACGTCGTGGACTTAAGCCAAGCCCATGTGCTGGGATTAAAGTACCTCTTGAGCGGCGGCAACTCGGAAATTTTGAACTTGGGGAATGCCCAAGGGTTTTCAGTGCGGCAAATTATTGAAACAGCTCAGAGGGTCACAGGTTGTTCGATTCCAGTTATTGAAGGCGATCGCCGAGCAGGAGACCCCGCGATCCTCGTTGCCAATAGCGATCGTGCCCGTCGCATCCTAGGCTGGCAGCCCCAGTACCCCGACATTGAGCAGATCATTCGCCACGCTTGGCAATGGCACCAGCGTCGCCACGGACGTAGCGAAGTCATAATGCCATAGATGCTTACCTAAGTCAAAAAATCTTAAAAAATTCTATGGACTCCAACTCTAGTATTATGGATGGCAAAGCAAGCCGCAGTTAGACTAATTGCCCTTAGACGAATTGAGAAGTCTCCCGCAGCTACAGGCAATTTGCCATAACCAATACCGACGGCCGCACAGCCCAAGCCAAATAAAACTGTCAGTTCAGCCCTCGGGCATTTGGTCGAGTACCCTAGGACGCGCAAAATTGTTCTCATGGCATAGACTAACCAGACAAATTTTCTAGTTACCTTATCATGGCTCTGTGCCTAGGAGTAAGACATCAACCATAAGTTATGATTGATTCATTCCATTAAAGGCTCAAAGGAAAAAGCCCACCCCGAAAGGTAGGCTGACCCATTCCAGGAATTTTTTGTTCTCTCTAGCGGCGCAAGGGCTGCTGAAGAACTGATAGGCCTAAGAGCGCAGCAACGACCTAGAGGCTATTCAAAAAGCCAATCAGACCGTGGCCCGTAATCACTTCCAAGGCTAACAGGGAGATAAACCCAATCATGGCCAGCCGACCATTGAAGAGTTCTGCGTAGGGAGTAAAGCCGGCTTGCGGCTCACTCATCACGTACATTTTGGGTTCGATGGCAAAGTTGTTCATTTTGCCTTGCTCATCAATAATGCTGCCACCTTTCATTTTGATACCCCTTTTGTTACGAAGTGTTTCTTGTTCTTAATATAAGTTAACACTTCTACTGGGGAATGGCAAGAGCTAACGGATTTTCTTAAGATTTGCAGTCTCTTCAGTTGTTCTTGGCCGTCAAAACACCGTTTCAGCACGCCAGTGTGCTAAAGATTGGGGTGGGAATCGCCCCTGGTATTCATGAGCCGCTTCTCTTTCCTCGGTTTTCACCGCTCCAAACGCCAATTACCTCTAGATCACTCGGGCGTAGCGAAGTTTTTGTTGCAACCGCCGCAGTGGTTACGTCTGGCTCTGCGGCTGCGGGGCTCCGTCATTCCGGCCATTCTCTCAGAAGTGCTCTTTTGCGGTGTCTTTGGCACCTTGGTGACGGCGATTGATTTTTACGTGATCAATGTCCACTGGCCAGTTCTGGGCAGTCTGATTCCGTCGATTGTGCTGGGGTTGCTCCTCGTCTTTCGCACCAACACTGCCTATGAGCGCTTCTGGGAAGGCCGCCGCCAGTGGGGCAACATTGTTAATAGTTCCCGCAGCCTAACCCGCTTGATGTGGACCGCCATTGACGAGAATAGTCCCGAGGATCGCCAAGCTAAAATTGATGCTGTTCATTTAGTGGGGGTGTTTGCGATCGCCACCAAGCAACACTTGCGGGGGGAGCCCTTTGCCGAACTGGAACCCCTGCTCAAGCCCCACCAATACAAAGAACTGCAAACCGTACAAAATGTCCCCCTGCGCATTGCCCTTTGGCTTGAGGACTATCTGCACCACCAACACCGCCGAGGGCACCTGTCCTTATATCAACTTACCTACATGGATGAACTCCTTGTGCAACTGGTGGATGCGATGGGCGCCTGTGAGCGCATTCTAAAAACACCGATGCCCCTTGCCTACGCCATTCACCTCAAGCAGTTACTATTTCTCTATTGTTTACTGCTGCCCTTTCAACTGGTGGATAACCTGGCGTGGTGGACGGGGCCAATGGTGGGACTCATGGCGTTTACCCTCTTTGGCGTCGAGGAGATTGGCATCGAAATTGAAAATCCCTTTGGCCGTGACCTCAATGATCTGCCCTTGGATGCCATTTGCCTAACAATGCAGCAAAATATCAATGACCTGATTAGTGCGCCGACTCATCGCCATCGCTCAGCCTAGCCCTTTTCCTCATGAGTTTCTAGGGGTAATTGACCATGACTGCAACTGTGCTTTCCCCTCCGCCAGCAAAGGTTTATTACGAAGTGGTGCATCACTTACCAGGGCGAGTGCGGTTACGGATTCCCCGACTGCAATATGACGATCGCTATGGGCGGCAACTGCAAGCTCTGTTTGTGCAAGAAGAGAGTGTGCAACAGATTCGCCTCAACTTGCCCGCCGCTAGCCTGATTGTCCAGTACAACCCTGAAGCGAATCATCCCCTTCAGCGCTTTGGCCAATTGATTCAGGCCGCAGCAGCTGAGCATCTCCCTCCACTGGCGGGGATCCTACCCATTGATAAGTTGGTGTACTCCCCCTGGAACACCAGCTACTTTATCGAGAAAATGGCGCTATCCACCTTGGCGCTGGCGATCGTGGCGCTGCTGCCGGTACAAACGCCCTTTTACCCGGCCATTGTCGCCACTGTCATTGCGGTTGTGGCACTACCCACCTTCCAAGAAGCCCTAGAGAACCTCGAACATCGCCGTCTCAATGTCACCCAACTGGAATCCCTGTGGACGATTCTGCATACGCTGCAAGGGGAATACATGGCGCCGGTGTTAGCCGCTTTTATGAATCAGCTGGGCGGGGCCCTGCGGGATATGACCGCTCAAGTGGGGGAAAAGCAAGTTTTTGATCCCCTGGATCAACAGCGCACCTATTGGGTAGAGCGGAGCGGCACTCGCCAAAATGTCTCTGTGGGTGAGCTACAGGTGGGCGATCGCGTGATTGTAGCCGCCGGATCTGCTGTGCCTGTGGATGGTACCGTGCTCTGGGGGTCTGCTGTGATTCAGCGGCAGTTTCTCACAGGAGAGTCGGATCTACTGCCCTGTGAGCCTGAGCAAACGGTGCTTGCGTCTTCTCTTGTGGTGCGCGGACAAATTTGCGTGGTTGCCCAAGCCGTCGGTGAGGATACTCAGGTGGGCAAAACACTGCAACTGGCTCGCCAAGCGCCCCAACTGGATACCCGCATTGAAAACTACGCTGAGGAAATCTCCAACCAAGCAATTTTACCTGCGATGGGCGTTGCTGCCATTGTCTATGGTGCTACCCTAGATGCCCATCGGGCGATCGCCCCCCTACAATTGGACTTTGGCTCAGGTATTGGCATTACAATTCCCACTGCGATTTTGGCAGCCCTCACCCATGCTCCCCATGTCGGGGTTTATTTTCGCAATGGCCGCGCCCTTGAACTCCTCTCGCGGGTCAATGTTATTGTTTTTGATAAAACTGGCACGTTGACAGAGGTGAAGGGAACGATTGTGGGGGTCAATCTCCTCAAGCCCGGCCTGAGTGAGCAAACGCTGCTCTATTGGCTGGCCACCGTGGAACAGTCAATCAATCACCCCTTTGCCCTTGCCATCCTTGAATATGCCGCTGAACGCGGGATTGAGGCGGGCACCTATAGTGACTGGGTCTATGAGCCAGGTAAAGGCACCGCAGCAACCGTAGAGGGACAGGAAATTTTGGTGGGCACCCCCCAACTGATGCGCGATCGCCAAGTGCCCATTGATCTCGATGAACTGCGCACCCATGAAGGCGTCCTCTGGAATCGTTCCCTTGCGTGTGTTGCCTGTAACGGTGAACTGGTGGCTCTGGTGTTCTACAGCAACCCCGTACGCTCTGAAGCCGCTAGTGTGATTGCCGCTCTACAACAGCGGGACATTGAGTGCTATATGGTAACGGGAGATCACCACGAAGTCGCCAATGCGGTGGGCTATGCCACTGGCTTTCGCCCCGGTCAAATCTATACGAATATGCTGCCAGAGGACAAAGTCGCACTCCTAGAGAAGTTCAAAAATGGCGGTGAAAAAGTAGTGGCCTACGTAGGGGAAGGCTTCAACGATACGGCAGCAATGGCCTACGCTGATATTTCCATCACCCTTGCTGACGGTAGTGATGCGGCGCGGCAAACTGCAGATCTTGTCTTGATGAACAATAGCCTTGAAGGATTGGTGCAGGCGATCGCCCTCAGTCAAGAGGTGATGAACATTATTAATCAAAATATTGCCCTTGTGGTCATTCCCAATGTCAGTGTCGTTTTAGCGGGGGTCTTTTTGAGCCTGCACCCCGTAATTGCGGTTTTGATTAGCAATGGGGCAACCCTCTTGGCCGAACTGAATAGCCTGCGCATCCTCACGGACTATCGCCCCGTCAAAATTGAGCGCAAGCCCAGTCGTAGCCGCTCCCAAGCAGGGGTTCTGGATATTCCTTGGAAAAAACGTCCTCGCCGCAGTTTTGATCATTTCGGCAGCAAGGTGAGTTCACAATCCCTGAGCAATGGCCACCTCCCCTCAGAAACTTGACCAACAACTTCAGCAGGTCAATCAACGCCTCAAACTGGCGCAGTTGGGTTTGCAAATTGAACAGCGCGGCCAACGCCTCAGCCTACGGGGTACCCTGCCACCCCGGCCGGGCAGCCATCGGCTCCGCCCCCACCAACAGCGTTTAAGTCTAGGGTTACCCGCCACCCCCAGCGGTCTTAAAGCAGCAGAGAAGGCAGCCAAAATTATTGCTGCCAAATTACTCGAAAACACCTTTCGCTGGCAGGACTATGAACGGGTCAAGGGGCTAGGGCGTCTTGGGGAGTTATCCTTGGGGGAGCAAATTGCCGCCTTTGAAACTGCATGGTTAGCTCAGGGGAATCTCAGTCGTACGACATGGGAAACCGCCTATCTCCCCTATCTGCGGCAGTTACTCAAAGCCGCGGCCGCCCATCCCGACTATTCGTTAGCAGAATTGATCTATGGCCTGTTGCAACAAATCCCTGCTGATCAGCGACAACGACAGGTGGCCTGTACCGCCTTTCAAGGGTTTTGTCGGTTCCTGGGGGTGGCGTTACCGATTCCCCTTGCTCAGTTTTGGGGCACCTATTCACGGCGATCGCTCCAACCACGGGAGTTACCCAGTGATGAGGAGATTCTAGCCGCCTATCAACAGATTCCCAATCCCCAGTGGCGGTATGTCTATGGCTTGATGGCCACCTATGGCCTGCGCAATCATGAAGTGTTTTTCTGCGATTTGAGTGGCCTTGTCACCGGAGACCCGCAAGGAATGATTGAGGTGCAGGAAACCACAAAAACTGGCTGCCATCAAGTGTGGCCCTTTCCTCCCCAGTGGGTTGAGGTCTTTGGATTGCGATCGCCCCAGTTGCCAAGGATCAATACGGATTTAACCAAAACCACACTGCAGCGCATTGGCCAACGGGTCAATCAACAATTTCGCCGCTACGGCCTGCCCTTTCGTCCCTATGACTTGCGCCATGCTTGGGCGGTGCGCACAATTCACTATGGCTTACCCGATACCGTTGCCGCACGGATGATGGGACACAGTGTGGCGATTCATACCCAAACCTATCACCGCTGGCTGACCCTACGGGATCAACGGCAGGCAGTGACTCGTGTCCTTACTCAATGCGAATACTCTTGAAGTCACTGGGGGGGGGACTGGGGGGCTGATAGTCGCCGTACTGCTTGAGCCAGTCACTCACCGGCTTTTGATCGAGGCTCAACCCCAACAATCCAGAGACAAAGCCCCCCATAAAGGCAACGGGTTTTTGGCTTAACTCTTTAACAAGGGGCGCTAATTCGCTCAAGAACATAGGCTATCTGGCAATATCAGCACAGGTTTCCTCACTGATTGTAGCTTAGGCACAGAGGAACGCACCTAAAATTTGGCACGGACAACAAATTCATAATCGCCCCCCGGCTCCAATTGATAATCTTGGGCTTCCAGAAATCGGCCCAAGGGTTCTTTGATCAGGGCACGTCCAAGGACGGGGGAGATTTGCAGTTTTTTGGCCTTAAATTGCCAACAAAATTCCCACTGGTACTCGCTAGCGCAGACGTGGCCACGAATGTGACCCTCTTGCCAACTTTGGGCAATGATGCGGACATAGGCAGTGGTTTGGGGTAGGGGGTGGCTAGCCACAATTCAACTCGGTCAACGCAATTGGGTGACGATTTGATTATTGATGAGACGCTCTTGGGTGAGCAAGTCATCAACGGTGACCCGCAGTTGGCGATCGCCATCTACTTGCAAGAGGACACGAATGCGATCGCTCCCCGGATAGCCGGGAGGATCCAATCTTGCGAGGGTTTTGCCCTGGGGGGTGTCGTTGAGGGGCTGCACTGTCCGTTCACTCACACTACGGGTAATCAGGCGATCGCCATCAAAAAAGATCTCCACGCCCCCTTGTTCATCCCCCAGTTCACCAATCACCAGTTCAATACTAGGCTGGCCCTCCGTCGAGGCACCTAAAATCAATTCCACGGGTTCAGCCATGGGGTAGGGCTGTCCCCGCTGAATAATTGGGTGCCAGCCATGACGGTTGAGCTTGGCATCCCAAAAGCGAATACCGTAGCTGTGGTAAAGGAAATCCTTGAGCTCTAGCCCTTGGGTCACCGCTAGGGCACCCATGGCCACTGCCGTAAAGGGATGCTGGCCACTGATCTTGGCAGGGTCAAAATACTCGGCAACCCATTTTTGCACCGCTGGCATTTGCGTGGTTCCCCCCACCAGGAGAACTGCATCAATTGTGTCGGGAGTAATCCCTTGGCGGCGGGCCTGTTGTAGTACTTGAGTGAGGGCATTATCGAGGCGTTGGAAAAACTGCTGTTGCCGGAGAATCTCCTCCAGTTCAGGCCGCTCAAGGCGCAGTTCAAGGGTGGTGAATGTTTCGCTGTCAAAGTACACCTGTTGGGCGTAGGGCTGCTGCGAGAGTTGAATTTTTAAGCGTTCAGCAAGGCGCAGCAGCAGACTATTGGCAGGCAACCCGCGCTTCACCCACTCATCGACAATCCAGTGATCAATATCCGTGCCCCCTAAATTCAATCCTGCCTTAGCAATCACCCGGGCGGTGCGGGGGCGTTGGTTGTCGCTAGCGGCCCACTGGCGATCGCCCCACTTGAGAATAAATCCCAAGGGACTGCTTTGCCGTTGATTGGTCTTGAGTTCCACAAGGGAGAGATCGAGGGTACCCCCGCCAAAATCAATCACCAAAATCAGCGGGCGATCGGCCACCCCATAGCCCAAAGCCGCAGCCGTGGGTTCATCCAAGAGGCGAATTTGCTGAAGGGCCAACCTCTCACACACCTGCCACAGCCAACGGCGATAGGTCTCAAAACTATCTACGGGCACCGTGAAAATCAGCCCCTGCTCGATGTCGCCGCCGCCAGTGGGTTTCAGTTCTTGCACCAGGGCTTGCAAAAACCAGGTGCCAATGGTTTCAAAGCTCAAGGAACAGCCATCTAACTCTGGTAAATAGCCCTGTACCGTGGTGCCAATGCCGCGCTTAAATCGCGAGAAAAATCGGCGATCGCCCACCACATCAAGCCCGCGATCGCGCACCTGCTGCCCCACCACCACCAGAGGCACACTGGCATCCTCCACATAGACCAAGCTGGGGACAAGGGCAGGCACCTCACCAAAGCCCACCGAGCGTCCAGGGAGCGTTACCGCTTCGGCAGCTTGAGCGGCAGAATTCCACCGCGCCACCAACGTATTACTGGTTCCAAAATCAATTGCGTAGGTCACCGTTTGAACACATCAACAACATTCTTTAATCCTTACCTTAGCGAGATTTTCTCCCCCTGAGATCCTGAGAGTATGTCACAATAAGAAAGCGATCGCGAAAAGATTTAGGTGATTTTGGGAATGGCGAGCCAAACAGGTGTACTACTTCTCAATTTAGGGGGGCCCGATCGCCCCGAGGATGTCCGCCCTTTTTTGTACAACCTGTTCTCCGATCCCGAAATCATTCGCCTCCCCTTTCGTTGGCTCCAAAAGCCTCTTGCGTGGTTTATTTCCACCAGTCGGGCCCGTCGCTCTCAGGCAAACTATGCCCAAATTGGTGGCGGCTCCCCCCTGCGGCGCATTACCGAACAGCAAGCCCGTGCCCTGAAAGACGCCTTAGGAGGCATTGGCATTGAGGCTAACTTGTACATTGGGATGCGCTACTGGCACCCCTTTACGGAGGAGGCGATCGCCCAAATCAAAGCGGATCAAATTCGCGAGCTGGTGATTTTGCCCCTTTATCCTCAGTTTTCCATTAGCACAAGTGGTTCCAGTTTTCGCCTCCTAGAGAGCCTATGGAATCAAGACCCTGAATTGCAAAAAATTCGCTATACGCTGATCCCCTCTTGGTACAACCACCCCGGTTATGTGCTCGCCATGGCGGACTTGATTCGCCAAGAACTGGATCGGTGTCCCAACCCCGATGAGGCGGTAGTTTTCTTTAGTGCCCACGGCGTTCCCAAAAGCTATGTCAGCGAAGCCGGCGATCCCTACCAAGAGGAAATTGAAGCCTGCGTCAGGCTGATCATGGCTGCCCTCAATCGCCCCAATGCCCATGTGCTGGCCTACCAAAGTCGGGTGGGGCCGGTCGAGTGGCTGCAACCCTACACCGAAGATGTCATTCTCGAATTGGCAGCCCAAGGGGTGAAAACCCTGGTTGTGGTGCCCATTAGCTTCGTTTCAGAGCACATTGAAACTCTCCAAGAAATTGACATCGAGTACCGCGAGATTGCTGAAGAAGCCGGCATTGAAGTGTTTCGGCGAGTGCCCGCCCTCAACGATCACAATGGTTTTATTAGCGCCCTTGCCCAACTGGTGAAGGATGCCCTAGCAGCACCACCGCGCACCTTTGCTGAGGTAAACAAGTCCCGCAAGCGGGTGAAGCTTTATCCCCAGGAGCGCTGGGAATGGGGCATGACCTCCGCCGCCGAACGCTGGAATGGTCGCTTGGCCATGTTGGGTTTTCTGGCGTTGATGATTGAACTCATCAGTGGTCAAGGCCCCTTACATATGCTGGGGCTATTGTGAGCAATGTCGCCTGCCTGAGAGGGGGAATCTTAAAATTTTCGATACAATAGACCTAGTGCCATTGAGAAAGGCTATAGTTGTGTCTGAAGCGCCCAAGCCAGAATTTGACAAACAAAAGTTCCTCTTCCCCATCAGTTCCTACCGCGGCCCATTTACGCCCCAAAATTTGGCCTTTAATGCCAATTTGCAGGAATTTGCCCAACGGGTAAACTACATTTGTGGCTTGGAAACCGGTGGAAAAATCACTAGCGATGAGGCCTACAATCAAATCAAGGCCCTCTGGAAACAACTAAAGAAATCCCGAGAATTGCTCTTTGCCAGTCTTCCGCCTGAGGAGGAGGGGAATAGTTCAGATGTTGATTGATATTGATTGATGAGTTCCGATGGCTCCCTTGACACCGACAACGCTACTGTTAAGCTTGAGTACTGCTCCCTTTCTGGTGGCTTTGTGCCTAGGACAGGGATTATGGCAGATGGGGTTATGCTTGAGTGCAGCCAGTACGGAGATTCTACGGGGCGATCGCCTGCCCTTGGTGACACAGGATGAAACTTGAGTCCTAGGGATAAAAAGCAACCTGCGGTAAGCCCATCGTCTCTGGCCAACCCATCATCAAATTCAAACACTGCACCGCCTGGGAGGCTTGGCCCTTCATGAGGTTATCAATGGCAGACATGACAATCACGCGGCCGGTGCGCTCATCCACTTCAATGCCAATAAAGCAGGCATTGGTGCCCCAGGCCCATTTGGTTTGGGGATAGAGGCCGGGGGGCAGGATATTGACCCAAGGGGAATGGCGATAAAAGGCTTGGTAGATAGTGATCAAATCTTCACGTACCAGACCCGGATCCCGCAGGGTGGCATAGACAGTGGCCAAAATCCCCCGAGGCATGGGCACGAGGTGGGGTGTAAACTGCACGAGAACACTTTGGCCAGCCAAATCACTACAAATGGCTTCAATTTCTGGGGTGTGGCGGTGACGCGCAACATTGTAAGGGGCAAGGGAATTGTCAGCTTCTGCAAGGAGGAGATTGATTTTGCCCTGACGCCCGCCGCCAGAGGTACCGGACTTGGCATCAATAATTGCCGTATTTGGTTCAATCAGCCCTTGCTTCATTAAAGGTGCCAGTGCCAGCAAACTAGCGGTGGGGTAACACCCCGGACAACCAATGAGGGCACTTTGGCGAATGCGATCGCGATAGAGTTCTGGTAAGCCATAGACCGCCTTTTGGGCCGTAGCCTGATCTGCCCTGGGTTCACCGTACCACTGGGTGTAGGTTTTCAAATCCTGAAAGCGATAGTCTGCCGATAGATCCAGCACTTTACAGCCCTGCTCAAGGAGTTGCGGGACAAGCTTACAAGCAATGCCATTGGGCAGCGAGAGAAACACCACTTGGGCGCGATCGCGAATGACCTCCACGGATACGGGCTCCACCGTGAGATTCACCCGCCCCTGCAAGTGGGGATATAACTCCGTGTAGGGGCGACCGGCACTGCCTTCACCACCGAGATAAACAATCTCCACTTGGGGGTGCTCAAGGAGTAAGCGCACCAGTTGGACGCCCCCATAGCCTGAGGCACCCACAATCCCCACCGTCACGCGATCGCCCATAGTTCCTCGTCTTTGCTGCGGTTGTTTGCTGAGCCACTGCGATAGTGCCATCGAATCCCTGATTTCGCCAAGGGGGTAAACTGCGCTCAGGAAGTTAAGAATTATTACAAAGCTCCCCCTATGCTTCTTGCCTCAACCCTTGAATTGCCTTGGCTAGGACAGGCTACAATAACGACGAGTCACCTGTGGGGAATTGGGAACTGATGACATCGCCAATTGACTGGGACTATTTAGCTACCCTTTCGGGGGGCGATCGCGAGTTTGAGTTGGAACTGCTACAAACCTTTGTCGAGGATGCCCAGCAACGCCTAGCGGCTTTGGCAGAAGCTGTGAACCAAGGGAACGTGGATCAAATCAAGCGAGAGGCCCATCACCTCAAGGGAGCCAGTGGCAATGTCGGTATTAGCGCCATGCAAGCAGTCGCAGCCCAACTAGAACAGTCCACTACCACAGAGACCCTAGGGCAGGCCAAAGCGCTCATAGAGGAGCTGCAGCGCCTCTTTAACACCGTGGTCAGCGAAGTCTCTGCCTAGCCCCCATGTCCATTTTGCCGCCCGATAGCCTGGAGACTGCCCTGAGTCAAGCCCAGCAGGCCACCCAAGCGGCGCTCCAAGAGGGTAAAAACCGCCTGCAAATCGAGATTCTGCTTCCTGATCTCAATCCCATGGGCTTGGCGGCTGGCTACCTGCCCCTGTTTGCCGAAATGGGCAGTGATCTTAAGGTCTTTTTTGCCGATGCTGGCTCTGCGGCTCTTGCTCGTCGTGAATGGGGTGAAACCCCCTATAGGGTGCGGGGGGTTAATGAACTTCTGACACCCATTGAAGCGAGCGATCGCGCCATTGTGATTGTTGCCCCTACCCCTGTGGAGGTCACGGCAATTGAGCAGATGTGTCTGACTGCGGGCGATCGCCCCTTTATTCTCTTGAACCCACGGCTACAGGATGTGGCCACCGTGGGCATTGGCTACGCCGGTCGCCGGTTGCGGGAACGATTTTTGAACACTCTCGAACCCTGCTATTATCTGCGTCCCCTCGCAGAAACCATTATTCTCTGGCGCTGTTATCCCCAACCGTGGCAAATTTGGCAATACAGTGAAGCAGCCCCCACGTGCTTAGCAGAATTTGCGCAACGCCCCAGTAGCGAGGACATTGAGCGTGCCCTCACCCCCCAAGGTCAACCCCGTGGTCAGGGAATCTTTAGTCGCTTGGCTGCCTTTTTACGAGCACTTCAGAACTAGACACCCTCTAAGGGGTAGCCGGTTCAGTGTTACTCGTTGGCGGAGGTGATCCCTCCGGCGTTGTGTCTGTCGGTGCTGGCGAGGGCGCAGGTGCCGGTGGAGATGGTTCAACGGCGGCGGGGGGGCGACGGGCGGCTCTGCGCTCTTTGGGGGCTTTGGGGGGGTGGGAGATAGGGATGGAGGAGGAGTTGGCGTTAACCCTGGCGACACTTCCTCAGGACTCGGACTGGGGGTGGGAGTTTCCGTCTGCTCTGGGGTGGGCGTCGGTTCCGTGGGGGTGGGTTCCGGCTCTGGGGTCGGTGTCGGAGTGGGGCGGGGCGTCATCTCTACGGGTGGTACAACAGTCGGCAGGGTTGGTGGAAATGCCTGTTCCTGAGGATGCGGGGGAGGAGGAGTCACTGTGTCCACGCGTTGATGGCGCAAAAATAGCCCTAGGCCAATGCCCGCTAGGCTGCCAAAGATTGCCGTTCCCAACAGCCACAGCCACGGCGAAAAATTGCGTTGTCTAGGGGAAGCAACGACTGCTGTCCCCTCTGGTTGAGTATTGGCAAAAACAGTGGATCGGTGCTGCGGCATTACCGCCACCGTTGCTGTGGTTTGACGCGCCACAGACTGCCCCATCAGCAGTTGTAACCAGGCCCGCACCGTTTGGGGACGCTCACGGACATCCAAAGCCATTCCCACTTCAATAGCATCAATGGTGCGCTGGCTTAGATTGGGCTGAAACTGGCGTAAGTCCTCGAGCGGCACGCGATCGCGCAGGATCGAGGCCACAGGCGGGCGTCCGGCCAAAAGGGCATAGAGGGTTGCCGCAAGAGCATAGACATCAGTGGCGGGCGTCCATTGGTGGCGCGGTAAATACTGCTCCACTGGCGCATAACCTGCTGAGACCAGCCCCGTATTTGTTTCCGTCACCCCAGTGGTGTATTCACGGGCAATGCCAAAGTCAATCAGCACCACCTGATCGGTGCCCTCCCGCAGCATAATGTTATCGGGCTTGACATCGCGGTGCAGTAGGCCATGCTCATGCACCAATTCAAGGGCACTGGCCACTTGGCGGATATAGTGGAGCGCCGTTTTTTCCGGCAGCGGGCCTTCCTCCTGAATCACCTGCGCCAATGTTCGGCCGGGGATATAGTCCATAACAATGAAGGGGCGACCCCCCTCAATAAAGCAATCACTGACACGCACAATGTGGGGATGATTAAACTGGGCAAGACGCTGGGCTTCCTGAATAAACCGCTCCCCCAGATCATGAATCCGCTTTGGGGGTTCCTGCTGCAAGTTCAATGTTTTGAGCACCACCGTCTGATGGAGTAGGGTGTGGGTTGCGCGATAGGTGACCCCAAAGCCCCCCTGGCTCAAAAGGGCATCGAGGCGATATTTGCCCCCTTGGAGGATTGTGCCCACACTAAGTAAACTAAGGGAGGACATAGGTACCTTAGGGACGCAATGGAGCAGACGGAGCAGTGGTTGACAGCGAGGCTGACCGTTGACTGAGAATCACCAAGCGATAGCCCAAATATGCAGGTAAGGTTGCCATCATCATCAAGAGTATCACGGACAACAAAGATTCCCATTCAAACCGCGGTCCATAGTAACTACGGTAAGGGTCATATTTAGGAGTCGGCTTAATTTTTTCCCTGAGTGCCATGGGTCGCCTAAAGCGCAGGCGGCGATCGTCCAGCTTTTCAAATAAAATCCAGCCCCCCTGGGCTTCCTCCTGGCAGACTTTGCGCAGGACATCGGGATTGTGAAATTGGTTGCGGCGCGATCGCAGGATTTTGAATTCCCAACCCGCCAACTTGGGGGACGCTTGATGGGGTTCTTCTTTAGAGGGGTAGGTGGTCAACTGTTCCTCTTCTTCATCGCATTGTTGACTGAGTTGCTTTTGCCAGCCCCACCACTGATAGTAAAGCAGTGCTGACACACCGAGGCTACCACTCATCAGGGACAATAGCAGCACTTCAGCCATAGCGAACAGGAGCAAGAGTCTGTTGGGGGATCATACTTAGAGGGTAAAAGGTTATCTTCCCCTCAGGCGCGATCGTCTCCCTCGCCGCGGCGGACAAAGTGGCAAATGCCCCGTTCTGAGGCACTGATAAAATCGCAAAACTCTTGAATGAGAGGATGCACAAACTGTTCCCGCAGGTGCTGAACGGCTTGGGAGGTGGTCAATTGTGAGCGGTAGAGAATATCTAAGGCTTTTTTGAGGAGCTGTCGGTCTTGGGCAGAAAAGCCGGCTCGCCGTAAGCCCACCACATTTAAGCCCATGATTGTGTTGGTGCTGAGGCTACGGGTCATACAAAAGGGGGGCACATCTTTTTGAATGGCAGTACCGCCAGAAAGCATGGCCAAGCGACCAATGCGGGTAAATTGATGCACCAGGCAGTTGCCGCTGATAAAAGCGCGATCGCCCACATGGGCATAGCCAGCAATCAACGTATTGTTGGCGATTGTCACATGATTCCCCACATAAACATTGTGACCCAAGTGGCTATGGGCCATCAGCAAGCAATCATGCCCTACATGGGTGACTGTTTCTGGCTGGGTTCCCCGATGAATCGTCACTCCCTCCCGCAACGTACAGCGATCGCCAATGTGGACATAGCTAATTCCCCCTTGATAAGCCAGATCTTGGGGCAGATCGCCAATCACCGCCCCACTATGTACTTTGCAGTTCTCGCCAAGGCGGGTATATCCCAATAGGGTCACATGGGGAGCCAACTGCGTACCGCGTCCAATCTCCACCGTGGCCGCCACATAGCAAAAAGGACCAATTTCCACCTCTTCTCCAATGTGGGCACCCGCCTCAATGACTGCCGTGGGATGAACCGCCATGACATTCCTGCACGATTGGCTAAAGATTCTTAACATAAAAGAGATTAAGCGATTTTGATCCCCGATGACGAACGACCTGCGGCACTATCTCCAGCTTTTAGAACAGCGGCAACAACTGCGACGCATCACCGTACCCGTTGATCCTGATCTGGAAATGGCCGAGATTTGCAATCGGCTATTGGCCGCAGGCGGGCCGGCCTTGCTCTTTGAAAACGTCATTGGTTCCCCCTATCCCGTGGCGATGAATCTTTTGGGAACCCTAGAGCGGGTCTGCTGGGCAATGAACATGGATCACCCCTTAGAGCTAGAGACCCTTGGTGAAAAGCTAGCGAAGCTGCAGCAGCCCAAGCCGCCGAAAACCCTGAGTCAAGTCCTTGATTTTGGCAAAATTCTCTTTGATGTTGTTCGTGCCAAGCCGAGCCGTGATTTGCTGCCCCCCTGTCAGCAGGTGGTGATCAAAGCTCCCGATTTGGATTTACGCCAACTACCGCTGATTCGCCCCTACCCCAAGGATGCGGGCAAAATTATTACCCTTGGTCTGGTGATTACCAAAGACTGTGAGACCGGCATTCCCAATGTAGGCATTTACCGCTTGCAACTGCAATCCCCAACCACCATGACCGTCCATTGGCTCTCGGTGCGGGGAGGGGCACGCCATCTGCGCAAGGCAGCTGCCCAGGGCAAAAAACTAGAGGTGGCGGTAGCCTTGGGGGTTCATCCTTTGATTATCATGGCCGCGGCAACACCAATTCCCGTGGATTTATCCGAATGGCTCTTTGCGGGTCTCTATGGTGGGGGTGGTATTCAGTTGGCCAAGTGCAAAACCCTTGATCTAGAGGTACCTGCCCAGTCGGAATTTATCCTTGAGGGCACGATTACCCCTGGTGAAGTCTTGCCCGATGGCCCCTGTGGCGATCACATGGGGTACTACGGTGGTGTGGAAGATTCGCCAGTTATTCATTTCCACTGCCTCACCCATCGTCGCAATCCCATTTACTTGACTACATTTAGTGGTCGCCCCCCCAAGGAGGAGGCAATGATTGCCTTAGCCCTCAACCGCATTTACACACCCATTTTGCGGCAGCAGGTACCGGAAATTGTGGACTTCTTTTTGCCCATGGAAGCCCTCAGTTATAAGGCGGCGATTATTTCCATTGACAAAGCTTATCCTGGCCAAGCCCGGCGCGCCGCCCTTGCCTTTTGGAGTGCCCTACCCCAATTTACCTACACCAAGTTTGTGATTGTGGTGGACAAAGAGATCAATATCCGTGATCCGCGGCAAGTGGTGTGGGCCATTAGCTCCAAGGTGGATCCCAGCCGTGATGTCTTTATTTTGGAAGATACTCCCTTTGATTCCCTTGACTTTGCTAGCGAAAAAATCGGCCTTGGGGGACGCATGGGCATTGATGCCACTACCAAAATTCCCCCAGAAACAGACCATCCTTGGGGCGATCCCCTCACCGCGGATCCGGGGGTGGCACGGCGAGTCACGGAACGCTGGCAGGAATATGGTCTTGGGGATATTGATTTAACCGCCGTAGATGCAACGCAGTTTGGCTATGAGCTAGACCCGGCCTTTCGTTGGCGATAAGTGCAACAACCGCGTTCATAAAACGCGTTCATAAAAGATGACAAATAGACAAGTAGAGATGGGGTAGAATGCTTGTCCGCCAAAAGTTGATCACTGTTTAGGGGACTGGCCGCGATAGGCTAAAAGATAGGCTCACTAATCTACCGCTACTGTCTGGATACTTGGGATGGGTCGCACCTACCGCACCATTGGCATTAACCTCAAGGCCATGCCTCTGGGGGAAAGCGATCGCCTGCTCAGTGTCTTTAGTCGCGATCGCGGGCTGCTGAAGTTAGTTGCCCCCCATAGCCGCAGCTCCCGCTCGAGACTGGGGGGACGGGTGGATTTGTTTGTTGTCAATGACCTCTTTATTAGCGCCGGCCGCAATCTAGACCGCATTCTTCAAGCAGAGACAGTAGCCACATACCAAGGCCTCAATAACCACTTGATCACGCTGACCGCTGCCCAATATCTCGGTGAGGTGGTGCTCTACCAAATCCATCCCCAGCAACCCCAGCCGGATCTCTTTGATTGGCTCTGTGCCACGTTGGATCAGCTTCAGGGGGCTTCGAGTCGCGCTGCCCTGGCGCTATTGGTGCGCGGCCTGTGCGGCATCCTGCAATTGGAGGGTATTGCCCCGGAATGGTACCAGTGCCAGGAAAGTGGCTGCAAAATTGCCATCCCTACAGCGGATACCGACTGGCGATTGGGTTTTAGTTTTGCCAGTGGCGGCGTTTTCACGATCAGGGCGGATCAGACAGTGGGGAATGGGTCTCTTGGTGGTGCGGGGGGCGATCGCCAACTGACAGCCAGTGAAGTCCGTCTGGGGCAATGGCTTGCGATGCCCACCACGCAATTCTTAGCACGGGAGGAATTCCTCGCCCAAGCCGAGGCTTATCCCTTCAGTGTTTGGCTCTCCCTGGAGCGGCTGTTGCGCCAGTACCTGCAATTTCATCTGGAGCAACCGTTGCGGGTGCCCCCCTCCTTGATAGTTGTTTTTCACCTGTTGGGGTGTCCCAGCCATGACCATTGAGCAGCAAGACATTCCCTTGGAGTTGCCCCTACCACCGGTGCCGCCCCTCTGGCAAAACCGCAATTTTATTGCTCTTTGGCTGGCACAGGTCTGCTCGCAGTTGGCCGATAAAATTTACCTTGTATTTGTCATTGCTCTGATTACGGAGTTTTTCCAAGCGGCAAACCAGAGCATCAGTGGTTGGGTGTCGGCGATCATGATTGCCTTTACGATTCCGGCCATCCTCCTTGGATCCGTGGCGGGGGTGCTGGTGGATCGCTGGTCAAAAAAACAGGTGCTCATTGTTACGAATTTATACCGTGCCCTCCTTGTTTTAGGGATTCCGATCACAATTCTCCTTGGCGCCGGGCAGTGGTTTGGGTTTATGGCGCTGTTGCTGATCACGTTTACAATTTCCTGCTTAACCCAGTTTTTTGCCCCCGCCGAACAGGCCGCCATTCCTCTGCTGGTGGATAAGTCCCATCTGATGTCCGCCAATTCCCTCTACACGCTAACGATGATGGCGGCTCTTGTTGTGGGGTTTGCTGCGGGTGAGCCGCTTTTGCATCTGGCGAGCCACTGGCATGCCCGGTGGGGTGGGGCAGTGTTTTTAGCGCCTGCTATGGTGGGGCAGCCCTTCTATTGATGCTGCTGCGGCCACCGGATCAGTGTCATCTGCCCCCGAGTCGCCCTCGGCAAGTGTGGCAAGAACTCCGCCAAGGCCTTCAGCTTTTACAGGAATATCCCGCCCTGCGTTTTGCGCTGCTGCAACTCATTTTGCTCTTTGCCAGTGTGGCCGCCATGTCCGTTTTGGTGGTGCGCCTTGCGGAAATCTTACCTGGCCTCGATACGGCTCAATTCGGTTTTCTGTTGGCCGCAGCGGCCGGCGGACTCGGGCTAGGGGCACTGCTGTTGAATACCGTGGGTAAGCGCTTTGCCTATGGCTGGTCAAGTTTGCTAGGCTGTTGGGGAATGGGAGGCATGTTCCTTGGTCTGTCTCTGAGTCTCGATTCCTTGGCTTGGAGCATCGCCTACGTCGTGGGGTTGGGCTTTTTTGCCGCCTTTGTGGCAATTCCCCTGCAAACCCTCATCCAACTCATGACACCACCCGAACAGCGAGGCACTATCTTTGGCCTGCAAAATAACCTGGTGAATATTGCCCTCAGTGTGCCCTTGGGCGTGGCTGGTTTAGCGGAGACATGGTGGGGGCTGCAACCGGTACTCATCGGCTTGGGGGGGGCGATCGCCCTTGGTGGGACGCTGATGACCCTCAGCCATCGCAACGGTATGGTGAGCGGCAACCTGCTCTAAAAGTTCCATAAAAAATCTTAAATCCTTTCATCTTGACGTTTTTTGCGCTACGCTGTACAGTCAATTGACGCTTTTGCTGGCGTAACTTACCATGTCACCCGCCTTCCCCTCATCCTCTACGACCTCTTCTAGTCCTGTGATCGCCCTCAAGGAAATGGTGTCGCGGTTACAGCGGGAAAACAGCAAAATTCAGGAGCTATTGGCATCCCTGAGCTTTGCGCTGCGGAGTTTCAATAATCTGAATCAATTTTTTGAACTGATCCCGCTGATTACCTGTCGGGTAACGGAGGCGGAGGCAGCTGCATTGGTCCTATTTCGCGCCGATGGCCAAGCCCGTCTTGAACAGCTCCATTGTCACGCCAGCGATCAGTGCCCCAATATTCGTGCTGCCCTAGAAACCGCCACCCGTACCCTTGCCAATAGCGTTGGTATGGCTGCAATCGATGCCGGGAGCGATCGTCCTCGACTTGAGCAGCTTTTAGATCAGCAACTGCGGGAACGTCTTCCCCAAGGCATTCAGTTCTACGCCACCGCCATTCTCGTCAAGGATTCCAGACTCACAGAGCGGGGACGGTTATACGTTTTTAGCCAACAACCGGACTATGGGTGGAATGAAACGCGACAGCAACTGTTGCAGGTGATTGCGGATCAAACGGCGGTGGCCATTGCCAATGATGAATTGGCCTTAAAGTTGCGCGATCGCCAGCGCTTGGATCGGGAACTGGAAATTGGTGCTGAAATTCAACGGCGACTTTTGCCCCACCGCTGTCCCAAAATCCACAGCCTAGAGCTAGCCGCCGAGTGTCGCACCGCCAGTTGGGTTGGGGGAGACTATTACGACTTCATTCCCATTACCTATGGCCTTAGCGATCAACAAGAGATTGAACAAGGCCGTTGGGGCATTGCCATTGGCGATGTCATGGGTAAAGGGGTACCCGCCGGACTGATCATGACCATGACCCGTGGCATGCTGCGGGCAGAAGCGCTGAATGGTCACCGTCCCAGCCGCATTTTGCAGCACCTCAACCGGGCGATGCAGCCGGATTTAGAAAGCTCCCACCGCTTTGTGACCCTCTTTTACTCTGAGTACAACCCGCAAACCCGGATTCTTGCCTACAGTAATGCTGCCCACCTGCCCCCCCTCCTATGGCGGGCTGAAACCGGGATGATCCATCGGCTGGACACCTACGGTATGCTCATTGGCTTGGATCCCCGCAGTCAATACCAAGAAGCCGAAGTACGCCTCCAAGCAGGGGACACCGTGATTTACTACACTGATGGCATCACAGAAGCCGATAATCCCAAGGGCAAACGCTTTGAGGAAGAAGGGCTAGCAGCGGTTGTCAAGGAAGGCTGCGCCAAAGGTTTAGGGGCACAGGCACTATTGGACTATATCTTTGATGCCGTTGATGCCTTTACCAATACCAAGGGCCGACGCAGCGACGATATGACGTTGGTGATTCTGCGGGTGATTGACCAGTAGGCCACACCGCAACCCTGGCCCTGGGGATTGTCAGTTGCCCCCTCCGCTCCTGTAACAGAGAGCCCTCCCAAGGTCATGGCAATCAAATCAATAAAAGCGGTTAAGATAACCGCAGGTATGTACGAGGTGGCGATGCGCTACTTTGTTGAGGTCAGCTTCCGTTGTGATGATGATGCCATTTGGGACACCCTAACCCGTTACCTTGGCTTTGTGGTTGCCGAAACCCTTGACCAGGCTATGACACTGCATCATTTTTTTGAGATGCATCCAGTGGTGTCTGGCGTGGAAACCTTTGTCCAATCCAGCGAAAGCCAACCCTATCTGCTGCTGACCACCTATCCAGAGCGCATCAGCAAGGCCAATGTTCAACGCAGTCGTTTTCAGGAGGCGCTGGCAATTCTTGGCGAACAGAGTTCTGGGCTGGCGGAATGGCTCTTTATGGAGACTACGGGGGATGAGTATTAAGCGCTCTACTCCACGATAGGGAAAACTATAAAATATAAAGTCCCCTTGGAGCACACCACAGGAAGTTGTGACGTTGCTATGTCCAACGATCGCCCGCTGATGCATTCTGAGACTGAATCCCCTGCCCTGCGCTTAGGACGTAACCCCGGTTTGCAGGTGCGCCACGATGAGGTGGAGCGATCGCTGTTGACGCCGATGCTTCAGCACTATGCTGAACTCAAGGACGCCTATCCCCAAGCCCTGCTTCTCTATCGGGTGGGGGATTTCTACGAAACCTTTTTTCAGGATGCCTGCACGGTGGCCCGCGAATTGGAACTGGTGCTCACCGGCAAAGAGGGTGGCAAAGAAGTGGGACGGGTGGCCATGGCCGGCATTCCCCACCATGCCCTTGAACGCTATTGCCGCACCCTCATTGAAAAGGGCTATGCCATTGCCATCTGCGATCAAGTGGAAGACCCTGCCCAAGCCCAAGGATTGGTGAAGCGGCAAGTGACCCAAGTCTTTACACCGGGAACGGTTTTAGATACAGAGCTGCTTCAACCGCGCCGCAATAATTTTTTAGCTGCTGTTCTACTTTCTGGCAACCATTGGGGGTTGGCCTATGCCGATGTCTCGACGGGGGAGTTTTGTACCACCCAAGGGAGCGATCGCGCCGATCTAGTGGCAGAACTCAACCGCTTGCAACCGGCAGAAATCCTCCTGCCCACCGAAGCGCCGGACATTAATCGCCTCTTGCGCCCCGGCGAAGGCAAGGATCAATTGCCCCCGGAATTGCCGCCCCAGTGGTGCTACACGCTGCGATCGCCCCAAGATTTTCAGGCAGCGGAAGCGCGGCAACGCCTGTGTCAACGTTTTCAGGTGAAATCCCTGGAAGGCTTTGGCTGTGAACATCTGCCCCTTGCCATGCGCGCCGCTGGGGGACTGTTGGCCTATTTGGATGAAACCCACCGCCAGCAGCCTGTTCCCCTGCAAAACCTCAGCACCTATTTCCTGCAACAGTATCTTTTTCTGGATCCGCAGACTCGCCGCAATCTGGAACTCACCCAAACCGTTCGCGACGGCAGTTTTCAAGGCTCACTCCTGTGGGCGATCGATCGCACCACAACCGCCATGGGGGGACGCCTGCTCCGCCGTTGGCTGCTGCAACCCCTCCTTGATATTGAGCAGATTACGGCTCGCCAGGAGGCGATTGCTGAGTTGATAGCCAACAGTAGCCTGCGCCAGAGTCTACATCGCCATCTTCAGGAAATTTATGACCTTGAACGCTTGGCCGGTCGGGCGGGATCAGGGACTGCCAACGCGCGGGATTTGGCAGCGCTGCGGGACTCCTTTCGCACCTTAGTCTCTTTGGCAGCGGTGGTTGCGAACACGACCTCTCCCTATCTGCAAGCGCTGGCTCAACTGCCACCGGTTATTGAGCAATTGGCGGACACCCTCAGTGCGGCCCTGGTAGATCACCCCCCCATTAGTCTCAGCGAAGGGGGAATTCTACGCCCCGGTGCCTATCCCGAACTGGATCAGCAGCGCCAGCAAATCGAGCAGGATCAACAGTGGCTTCTCAATCTGGAAGCCCAAGAGCGACAGCGCACGGGCATTAGTACACTGAAAGTGGGCTACACCAAAGTCTTTGGCTATTACCTCAGTGTCTCCCGCGCCAAGCTGAGCCAAGTGCCCGATGACTACATCCGCAAGCAAACCCTCGCCAATGAGGAACGCTTTATTACGGCTGAGCTCAAGGAACGGGAAGCACGGCTATTGGCGGCTCAAAGCCATCTTTTTGAACTGGAGTACCAATACTTTGTCCAGTTGCGCGAGCAGGTGGCCGCTCAGGCCTCAACGATTCGTGAGATTGCAGCAGCAGTAGCAGCGGTGGATGCCCTTTTGGGGTTAGCCGAGGTGGCGGTGTATCAGGGCTATTGCCGACCGCAAATGACCCGCGATCGCCAGCTTTGCATTCGCGGTGGCCGTCACCCCGTTGTGGAGCAAACGTTACCGGCCGGCTTTTTGTTCCCAACGATACCCAACTGGGGACAGAGGCAGATTTAATGGTGCTGACGGGTCCCAATGCCAGCGGCAAAAGTTGCTATCTGCGGCAGGTGGGTCTGATTCAACTGCTGGCGCAAATGGGCAGTTATGTGCCCGCTACTAGTGCCACCTTGGGCATCTGCGATCGCATTTTTACCCGCGTGGGTGCCGTTGATGATCTCGCCACTGGCCAATCCACCTTTATGGTGGAGATGAATGAAACCGCGAACATCCTCAACCATGCGGGCGATCGCTCCCTTGTGCTCTTGGATGAAATTGGCCGCGGCACCGCCACCTTCGATGGCCTCGCGATTGCGTGGTCAGTGGCAGAATATCTGGCGACCACCCTCAAATCCCGCACTATTTTTGCCACCCACTACCACGAACTCAATCAACTGGCAACGCTCCTGCCCAATGTGGCCAACTATCAAGTTGTCGTCAAAGAACTCCCCAACGAGATTATTTTTCTACACCAAGTGAAGCCCGGTGGTGCCGATCGCTCCTACGGCATTGAAGCCGGACGCCTTGCCGGCTTACCTCCAGTCGTGATTCAACGCGCCCGCGAAGTGATGTGCCAAATCGAGAAGCACAGCAGAATTACCGTGGGACTGCGCAAAAGCCCAATGAGTGACCCCCCAACCGCCCCTGAGATCAATCAGGGGGAGCTGCCCTTTTAATTCCTTAGCTAGAATAGAGATTGTAACGTTTTGTTAACAAGGGGAATTTGTGGTTGTCCTGTTAAAGCTCGCCCCACCCCTACGGCAAACGCTCCTGCGGCTGATCTTGGCAGGTCTGTTGTTTTGGTCCAGCATTGCTGCAATGTTGCCTACCTTACCCCTCTACATCGCTGCGAAGGGGGGCACGCCCCATCAGGTGGGGTTTGTCATGGGTGCCTTTGCCGTGGGGCTGCTGGGTTCTCGCTCCTGGTTAGGCCCCCTCGCCGATCGCCGCGGACGCAAAATGACCCTGCTCATTGGCCTCGCCGTGGCGGCGATCGCCCCCCTATTTTACATCCTCAGCCACAACCTACCGCTCCTGATGGCGGTGCGCCTGCTCCATGGCGTGAGCATTGCCGGCTTTACCACCGGTTACATGGCTCTGGTGACGGATATTGCCCCACCCCAACATCGCGGCGAAATCATTGGCTACACTAGCCTTGTCCATCCCATTGGGGTAGCCCTTGGGCCCAGTTTGGGCAGTTGGCTGCAAATCCACTACGGCCATGGCTGGGTCTTTATGATTGCCAGCACACTGGCCGCCTTCGGCTTCATGACTGCCGCAGGGGTGCGGGCAGTGAATAGGGCGCAGGAGGCTCTCCAGCCGCCTCCAGAGAAAACCCTCTTTTGGCGGTTATTGCTGTCAGAACGGCTGCGGATTCCTAGCTTAGTGATGTTGAGTGTGGGCTTGACCTTTGGCACGATCGCCACGTTCATTCCCCTCTTTATGGCAGCCGAGCAGTTGGGGGTATCCCCAGGTCTGTTTTACGCCGTCGCGGCGATCGCCAGCTTTATCGGTCGTGTCCTGACGGGTGCTGCCTCCGATCGCTGGGGACGAGGCATTTTCATCTCCGCTAGCCTCGCCGCCTACGTCATCTCAATGGTGCTCCTCGCCCAAGCCCAAACCGCTTTGGATATCCTCTGGGCAGCGATTCTTGAAGGTCTTGCCGGCGGTGTCCTGATTCCGATGGTGGCTGCCCTCATGGCCGATCGCTCCATCCCCCAGGAGCGCGGACGGGTTCTCAGCCTCAGTTTAGGCGGTTTTGATCTGGGAATGGCCCTAGCGGGTCCCCTGCTGGGGGGACTGGTTGAGCATTGGGGCTATCGCCTCATCTTTCGCATGGCAGCAGTCTTTAGCCTCTTGGGGTTGACCTTCTTTTTAACCGCCAGTAGTAAAAGCCTGCCCGATTCCCTGCGCTTTGCCCTCGGCATGGGGCGCGATCGCTATGCCCTATAGCCTACTATTTTTTGGGATCGCCCTCTTGGCTGGAACAAACGGCGCAAGCCCCCTTAAGAGAAGATGGCCTGTCGCTGATGTATCCCCTCTTCAAGAAAAGGGCGGTATCCTTAGGGATTCGTTACAATTTTTTGAGATCACCCACTAGGGAAAAACGCGTGTCCACAGCAGCTTCGGCCAATTTGACCCCCACCGGCAAATCCTACCGTTGGAATCGCGAGCGTTACTCGAAAGCGCGGCGCTTCTTTGATATTTGGTTTTTTGTCTGGCGATTTCTCTTTGGCCGCTGGCTCCTCACCCAATCTTGGAGCTACTGGGGCGGTAAGACCGATGCCAAACGGGCGGCGCGACGCCGTGCCCAAGCCATTTGGATTCGTGAAACCTTCCTTGACCTTGGCCCCACCTTCATCAAACTGGGGCAGCTGTTTTCCACCCGCGCCGATCTCTTTCCCAGCGAGTACGTCGAAGAACTCAGTAAGCTTCAAGACCGCGTCCCCGCCTTTAGCTACGAGCTAGTTGCAAAAATCATCTACGAGGACTTTGGCCGCCCCATCCCTGAACTGTTTCGCAGTTTTGACCCCATCCCCATGGCTGCCGCTAGTCTTGGCCAGGTTCACAAAGCCCAACTGCTTTCTGGGGAAGAGGTGGTGGTCAAAGTTCAACGCCCCGGCCTACGGCAGCTCTTTGACATCGATCTTGCCATTCTCAAGGGCATTGCCCAGTATTTTCAGAACCATCCCAAATGGGGTCAAGGGCGGGACTGGATGGGCATCTACGATGAGTGTTGCCGCATTCTCTACGAAGAAATTGACTACCTCAACGAGGGACGCAATGCCGACACGTTCCGCCGCAATTTTCGAGATCGCGAGTGGGCCTGTGTTCCACGCGTCTATTGGCGCTACACCTCACGGCGCGTCCTCACCCTTGAGTACCTACCGGGAATTAAAATCAGCCACTACGAAGCCCTCGAAGCGGCTGGCCTAGACCGCAAACGCCTAGCAGAACTGGGTGCCAAGGCCTACCTCTATCAAGTTCTCAACGATGGCTTTTTCCACGCTGACCCCCATCCGGGCAACATTGCCGTCAGCCCCAACGGCCAACTCATTTTCTATGACTTTGGCATGATGGGGCGCATTCAACCCGTCACCCGCGATAAACTGCTGAAAACATTTTTAAGCATTGCCCAGCGGGATGCTGAACAGGTGGTACAGTGCCTTGTAGAGCTAGGGGCGTTGGTACCCACAGGGGATCTAGGGCCAGTGCGGCGCTCGATTCAGTATCTCCTCGACAATTTCATGAACCAGTCCTTTGAAACCCAATCGGTGGCTCAAATCAGCGATGACCTTTACGAAATTGCCTATGACCAACCCTTTCGGTTTCCTGCCACATTTACCTTTGTGATGCGCGCCTTTTCCACCCTCGAGGGCGTGGGCAAGGGACTGGATAAAGACTTTAACTTCATGCAAGTTGCCCAACCATTTGCGACCGAACTTATGACCAACGGAAACTTTCCCGATCCCAGTAATGGCAGTCTTTTCTCAGAACTGAGTCGGCAAGCCGCTCAAGTGGGCAGCAGTGCCATTGGCTTGCCCCGTCGCCTTGAAGAAGTACTCGATAAACTTGAAAATGGTGACCTGCGCTTGCGCGTCCGTTCCAGTGAGAGCGATCGCATTCTGCGGCGCCTGAGTAACATTAACTTAGGGCTAAATTATGTCGTGCTCATTGGCAGTTTTTCTTTGGCGGCAACAATTTTATTCGTCAACCAATATCTTTTCCTCGCAGGTGTGGCAGCCGCGTTAGCGGTATGGTTTGGTATCCTCTATTGGCGGCTAATGGTTAAACTCGATAAGTATGAAAAAATGTTTTAGCAAGAAACCCAGGACAGGGGGGCATGGACGTTGCTGGCTTAACTGACTGTGGTCTGATTCGCAAAAGCAATCAGGATGCTTTTTATATTGACGAAAAGCATCACCGCTTTTTTATTGTTGCAGATGGCATGGGAGGACACGCCGGCGGCGAGGAAGCCAGTCGTTTAGCCGTTGATCACATTCGGCAGTATCTGGAGACCCACCTCAAAGACCTGCAGCACGACCCCGTCACTCTCCTGCGCCAAGCCTTTCTTGCAGCCAATCATGCCATTGTTGAGCAGCAGCGCCAAAATACTGCCCGTGCCGATATGGGTACCACGGCTGTGGTAATTCTAGTTGATGAAAAGGGCGATCGCGCTTGGTGTGCCCATGTGGGCGACTCACGCATCTACCGCTGGCGTAAAGACCAGCTCCAGCAGATTACCAACGACCACACGTGGATTGCCCAAGCTGTACAGTTGGGGAGTTTGACACCTGAACAGGCGCGGCAGCATCCGTGGCGTCATGTACTCTCTCAGTGCCTAGGCCGCGAAGATCTCACCCAAATTGATATTCAACCCATTGATCTAGAGGCGGGCGATCGCCTGCTGCTGTGCAGCGACGGCTTGACCGAAGAACTCACTGATGATGTCATCAGTATCTACCTCAGTGAACCCGATGTCGAAAAGGCAGCGACTGCCCTTGTGCACGCAGCCAAAACCCATGGCGGGCATGACAATGTCACCGTCGTTGTTATTGGTATTTAAGTTATTGGTATTTAAGGGTATTTAAGGCCTATGCAAACGGAATTTATCCGTCTCAGCCTACCGCGACACAGCCTTTCCCAGCCCTTCCATGACGCCATCGAACAAGCCCTGCAAGCCCATGGTCAACCCCTCCGCTGGGCAATTACTGGCACCACCCCCACTGATTTAACGGTTGAAGCCGTTGTTCTCAAAACCCCACTCCGCCCTTGATACAATCCCTCTAGGTTCTTTTATTCATGCTCCTATGACCCGTGCAGGTATTGGCATTCAAACCGCTCAGATTCGCCCCGGCCGAGTGAGCGGTCAACTCCACGTCTATGACGGTACCGGTAAAGGAAAATCTCAAGCGGCTCTTGGAGTTGTTCTGCGCTCCATTGGTCTGGGTATTGCCTCTGCATGGCCCACTCGGGTACTGCTGTTGCGCTTTCTGAAAGGACCCGGTCGTGCCTATGCCGAAGATGCCGCCATTGAAGCTCTGCAACGGGGGTTTCCCCACTTAATTGATCAAGTACGAACAGGACGAGCCGAATACTTCACTGCTGAGCAAATTACCAAATTCGATCGCCAAGAAGCACAGCGGGGCTGGGACATTGCCAAAGGGGCGATCGCCTCTGGTCTCTATTCTGTCATTGTTTTAGATGAACTCAACCCTGTCTTAGATTTAGGCCTTTTGTCCGTTGATGAAGTCGTCAACACCCTCCGCCGCAAGCCCGAACACCTAGAGATTATTGCCACTGGCCGAGGTGCCCCTGCCCAACTCCTGCAAATTGCTGACCTCCACTCCGAGATGCGTCCCCTTGTGCATCCTACGGCTCAAGAACAGGGCATTGAGGGGATTGAAATCTATACGGGTGACGGCAAAGGCAAGTCCACCAGTGCCCTCGGTAAAGCCCTTCAGGCGATCGGCAAAGGAATTAGCCGCGACCAATCCCACCGTGTTCTGATTCTCCAATGGCTCAAGGGGGGGCAAGGCTATACCGAAGATGCAGCGATCGCTGCCCTCAAGGAAAGCTATCCCCATTTAGTGGATCACCACCGCTGTGGTCGGGATGCCATTGTCTGGCGCGGTCAACAGCAGGAAATTGACTACATCGAAGCCGAACGCGGCTGGGAAATTGCCCGAGCTGCCATTACCTCCGGGCTTTACAAGACAATTATTCTCGACGAACTCAACCCCACCGTTGACCTTGAACTTCTCCCCGTCGAACCCATTGTGCAAACGCTCCTGCGCAAGCCACGCACCACTGAAATTATCATTACCGGTCGCTGCAAATATCCCCCCGCCTACTTTGAACTCGCCAGCGTTCACTCAGAGATGATCTGCCACAAGCACTATGCCGAGAAGGGCGTTGATCTCAAGCGCGGCGTTGATTTCTAAGAACAGACACGAGCCGGCACTATCTCTCCCACTCTAAACTGCTGCAAATAGGCAATCACAGTTGCAAATTGGGGCCGATTTAAGCGGTAATAAACCCACCGCCCCTGTTGGCGCGACAGCACGAGATTGGCTTGCCGCAGTGCCCGCAGATGAAACGAGAGCTTTGAGGGCCTCAGGTGCAGACGTTCGCACAGATCACAGACGCACAGTTCCTCCCGATGGAGGATCTCAATCACTTTCAAGCGCAAGGGTTCCCCAAGGGCATGGAAGGCCAACTGAATCTCAGCGGGATATTCCTGATGAATCTCTGAAGCAACCATCACTGCACTGAACAAGGAACACCAAGGGGCCAGCGAAACTGCCCCCTTGTTTGAGCCGTATTCCCAGGTTTAGGCACTCGACTCCGATCAATGGTTTGGCGCAATTGATCCAATCCTACTTGGTCCAGGCGATCATCTGCTGTCGTCCACAAACGCAAATTGGTACTCCCCTGTTGGGGGTGGCTCCAAGAGGTCAACTATTGTGTCTTTTCATCTACGTCAAGCAAATCCCAATCCCTGCGACTTCCCCCGACGTTTGCGTAAGCAAAGCCGCAAACTCCTTCGCAGTCATGAAGCCCGTGTAGGGGTCATTTAATGCTGCAACATTCCCTGAATGGCCCCATAGGCCTGCTCCCGCAACATATAGGGCTGCCCCAAAAGTTAGTGCCCTACTGCCAACCAATCCACCTGATTAAATGATTCATCCACATATTCCTGCTGCACAATTTGCCACACCTCATCCACCAACATCTTGACATCTTGGGACTGTTCTGCATTTGTCCATAGCTGGGTAACCCCACCAACGGCACCGCCGTAACCACCGACGAACCCACTAGCACCCAATGCCGAAGACCCATCAAACGCACAAATTAAGGCATAGCCCTGAAAACCTTTTGAGAAGAGCAATATTTGATGCAATATAAGCCGAATTACCCGTCAATGTCACTCCCCTATCCAAAACCGATAATCCCTTAAACATTTCTTAAAAATCAGGACCCCACCTAGAAAACCTAGATGGGGTAGTTTGAATATTTTGCCTAGCACCGAGCTATTTTTGCAGGAAGCGACCCTCCAACTATCTTCACCGCTGCGACGTTTCACCTCTGAGTTCGGGATGGATCAGTGTGGTTCCGCCGCGCCATAGGCACTAGGCAAAGCCTTGATTTTGATTCGAACTGAGAACCTAGACTGGAGAACTGCTAGATAAATTCAGCAAAAATAAGCTTGCAACTGAATAACCTTTCAACTAAATAGCGATAGCCAGGAGAATTACTTTATTCAGACACCTGTTGATTGATGAGGTCAAGCCCTCGGTCTATTAGTACTCCTAGACTTCATCCATTACTGGACTTCCATCGAGAGCCTATTAACGGGTGTTCTACCCGTGACCTTACTGGCTTATGCCATGGGAGCACTCATCTTGAGGTGGGCTTCCCACTTAGATGCTTTCAGCGGTTATCCACTCCGCACATGGCTACCCTGCGTTTACCGTTGGCACGATAGCAGGTACACCAGAGGTGCGTTCCTCCCGGTCCTCTCGTACTAAGGAGGACTCCTCTCAATGCTCCTACGCCTGCACCGGATATGGACCGAACTGTCTCACGACGTTCTGAACCCAGCTCACGTACCGCTTTAATGGGCGAACAGCCCAACCCTTGGGACGTACTACCGCCCCAGGTTGCGATGAGCCGACATCGAGGTGCCAAACCTCCCCGTCGATGTGAACTCTTGGGGGAGATCAGCCTGTTATCCCTAGAGTAACTTTTATCCGTTGAGCGACGGCCCTTCCACGCGGAACCGTCGGATCACTAAGGCCGACTTTCGTCCCTGCTCGACTTGTAGGTCTTGCAGTCAAGCTCCCTTATGCCTTTGCACTCTACGGCTGATTTCCGACCAGCCTGAGGGAACCTTTGCGCGCCTCCGTTACCATTTAGGAGGCGACCGCCCCAGTCAAACTGCCCACCTGAAACTGTTCCTTCGCTGGCTAACAGCAGAAGGTTAGAATTCTAGCCTTGCCAGAGTGGTATCTCACTGGCGACTCCATATCCCCCGCAAGGGATACTTCAACGTCTCCCACCTATCCTGCGCAAGCAAAGCCCGAACCCAATTCCAGGCTACAGTAAAGCTTCATAGGGTCTTTCTGTCCGGGTGCAGGTAGTCCGCATCTTCACAGACACTTCTATTTCGCCGAGCCTCTCTCCGAGACAGCGCCCAGATCGTTACGCCTTTCGTGCGGGTCGGAACTTACCCGACAAGGAATTTCGCTCAGTTGCTCTTTACCGTTTCCGGTAAAGCTGGACTTTACCTTGTGCGACCACGATTAATTTCAGATGCCAGCTTTCGGATTTTCTCTAGACCGTCATCTGTTAAGTGCATTCCTGCTTGACACAGAAGCACCACATCCCTGAACTTAAGGAAGTCTATGTTTTTGCTTGTCTTCAGTGGATGTTTCAAAAAGAAGGGACAGATACGGTGAGCTAAGTGCTCTATGCTACGGACTCGATAGGCCATGCGATCGCCGTGATTTACACGAACAACACCGCAATCAAAATAAGCCTTGAGTGCATAGAGAACCTTAATGTTTCGTCGATGCTGGACAACGGTAAACTCAGGAAGAACCTGAAAACCGGTTGCCATGCTTGAATGAGGATTAATTCCTATATGGAAGCATCCTTCGCCATCAACGAAACCAACAATCCACTGGGCATCTAAATCCATGTGTGTCGCACCTGAACATCAAGTCTCTGAGGATTCCTAGGTTTACCTAGGTCTTTCCTGCGGATTATCCCCATGTCTTTCACTTTTTAACTGAACAGCACCACAGCACCTTAATATTTCTTAGAACTTTTTCTAGTCCGGTGCCTCGCTGAACGAGTAGTGAAAAGCTGTTAGAGGACTTTCCCGCATATGGTTCAGTTTTACTAAGGCTAGCAGTTGTTAACCTTAGGACCGTTATAGTTACGGCCGCCGTTCACCGGGGCTTCGGTCGCCAGCTTCGCTTGCGCTGACCGGCTTCCTTAACCTTCCGGCACTGGGCAGGCGTCAGCCCCCATACATCGTCTTACGACTTAGCGGAGACCTGTGTTTTTGGTAAACAGTCGCCTGGGCCTCTTCACTGCGACCACCTCTCGGTGGCACCCCTTCTCCCGAAGTTACGGGGCCATTTTGCCGAGTTCCTTAGAGAGAGTTATCTCGCGCCCCTTGGTATACTCTACCCCCCCACCTGTGTCGGTTTCGGGTACGGGTATCTTGGCTTAACGTGCTTAGAGCTTTTCTTGGAAGCATGACATCAATCACTTCCCCACCGTAGTGGGTCGTACTCCTGCCTCAGCTCAGAGCGTTTTCACCGCTCCTCAACACCTCGGACAGTTGAACCGGTAACCAACATCCGGCTGATCTAGCCTTCTTCGTCCCTCTGCACAAACCAAGATGAGTACTGGAATATTGACCAGTTGTCCATCGACTACGCCTTTCGGCCTCGCCTTAGGTCCCGACTAACCCTTCGCGGACGAGCCTTCCGAAGGAACCCTTGGGGTTTCGGGGCATTGGATTCTCACCAATGTTTTCGCTACTCAAGCCGACATTCTCACTTCTGCTTCGTCCACACCTGCTTACGCTAGTGCTTCAAACTAATGCAGAACGCTCCCCTACCACTTACGTAGTAAGTCCACAGCTTCGGTACATCACTTAGTCCCGTTCATTTTCGGCGCAGGAACGCTTGACCAGTGAGCTATTACGCACTCTTTTAAGGATGGCTGCTTCTAGGCAAACCTCCTGGTTGTCTGAGCATCCCCACCTCCTTTGCCACTTAGTGATGATTTAGGGACCTTAGCTGGTGGTCTGGGCTGTTTCCCTCTCGACGATGAAGCTTATCCCCCACCGTCTGACTGGCTGTGTGTACACAGGGTATTCAGAGTTTGACTCGATTTGGTACCGCTCTCGCAGCCCGCACCGAATCAGTGCTTTACCCCCCTGCTATAATCACAACCGCTATGCCTCAACATATTTCGGGGAGAACCAGCTAGCTCCGGGTTCGATTGGCATTTCACCCCTAACCACAGCTCATCCGCCGATTTTTCAACATCGGTCGGTGCGAACCTCCACTTGGTGTTACCCAAGCTTCATTCTGGCCATGGTTAGATCACCCGGGTTCGGGTCTATAGATACTGACAAACGCCCTATTCAGACTCGCTTTCGCTATGGCTTCGGCATTCTTGCCTTAACCTGCCAGTACCTATAAGTCGCCGGCTCATTCTTCAACAGGCACGCCGTCACTCGTTAAATCGAGCTTCGACTGCTTGTAAGCCTACGGTTTCATGCTCTATTTCACTCCCCTTCCGGGGTTCTTTTCACCTTTCCCTCGCGGTACTATGCGCTATCGGTCACACAGGAGTATTTAGCCTTACGAGGTGGTCCTCGCAGATTCATCCGGAATTCCACGTGCTCCGGACTACTCGGGATACAGCTAGGATTGTTAGGCTTTCGACTACAGGACTTTCACCTTCTCTGGTGTAGCATTCCACTACTTCGTCTAGCCGCTCAATTCCACGTTGCTGTCCCACGACCCCAACAGGCAAGCCCGTTGGTTTAGGCTGTTCCCCTTTCGCTCGCCGCTACTAAGGGAATCGAGTTTTCTTTCTTTTCCTCTGGCTACTAAGATGTTTCAGTTCGCCAGGTTCGCCCTCTAACGTTATGGATTGGCGTTAGAGTTAATGGGTTGCCCCATTCGGAAACCTCCGGATCAAAGCTTGTTTCCAGCTCCCCGAAGCGTATCGTCGGTATCCACGTCCTTCATCGCCTCTGTGTGCCTAGGTATCCACCGTAGGCTCTTTGTAGCTTGACCACAGTC